>NZ_JBJLSF010000026.1:0-50822 GCF_050871885.1 Kineococcus aridisoli
CCCCCCCCCCCCCCCCCCCCCCCCCCCCCCCCCCCCCCCCCCCCCCCCCCCCCCCCCCCCCCCCCCCCCCCCCCCCCCCCCCCCCCCCCCCCCCCCCCCCCCCCCCCCACCCCCCCCACCCCCCCCCCCCCCCCCCCCCCCCCCCCCCCCCCCCCCCCCCCCCCCCCCCCCCCCCCCCCCCACCGCGAGAGCGCGAAGCTGCCCGCGACGGCCACCGCGACGGCCAGCGCCAGCGCGGTCAGCAGCACCGGCAGCCGGGCGAGCAGGTCCGCGGTCACCGAGCGCGTGGTGACGCCGACGGCGACGGCGCCGACGACCCGCCCGCCGTCGTCGCGCACGGGCAGCACCGCGCGCACGGACTCCCCCAGGGTGCCGGTGTAGGTCTCCACGACCCGCCCGCCGGCGAAGGCGGCCTCGGTGTGGCCCAGGAAGGGGCGGCCGATCTGGGCGGGGTCGGGGTGCGACCAGCGGACGCGGTCGCGGTCCATGACGGTGACGAAGTCCACGCCGGCGGCGGTGCGGACGTCCTCGGCGTGGCGGGCGACCGCGGCGCGCGCACCGGCCAGCGCGGGGTCGGTGGTGCCCCCGGGCACGGCCAGGCCCTCGCGGACGTCGGGGGCGGTGGCCAGCGAGGCCGCGACGTCCGCGACGAGCGCGGCCGCGTCGCGGCGGGTGTCCTCGCGCAGCTGCCACACGAGCGCGGTGGTGGCGCCGCCGACGACGACCGACAGGACCAGCAGCTGCAGCACGAGCACCCGCGAGGCCAGCGTCCAGTGCACGAAACGACCAGAAGGACGTGTCCCGGGTCCCGGTGTGAGCACCATCACCTCCAGCACGACGTTCCCCGACGCTTCCGAGAGGGTCCCATGAGCACAGGCGCTCAGAACGCACCGTCGGCGGGCACCGCCGCACGGGGTCGCGACCGCACCCACTTCCTCTACATCGCCGTCATCGTCGCCGTGGCGCTCGGCATCGCCGTCGGGCTGGTCTTCCCGGAGGCCGGCAAGGCGCTGAAGCCGCTGGGCGAGGGCTTCGTCGACCTCGTCAAGATGATGATCTCCCCGATCATCTTCTGCACGATCGTGCTGGGCATCGGCTCGGTCCGGAAGGCCGCCCAGGTCGGCCGGGTCGGCGGGACGGCGCTGCTCTACTTCGTCGTCATGTCGACGTTCGCGCTGGCCATCGGCCTCGTCGTCGGCAACCTGCTGCCGGTCACGGACCTGGAGCTGACCGACGAGCTGCGCGGCGTCGGGGCCGAGCGCGCCGCGCTGGCCGAGGAGTCCGGCGGCACCGTCGACTTCCTGCTGGGGATCATCCCGACGTCGCTGCCGTCGGCGCTGACCGACGGCTCGGTGCTGGAGACGCTGTTCGTCGCGCTGCTCGTGGGCTTCGCGGTCCAGGGCCTGGGCACCACCGGCGAGCGGGCGCTGACGGCGATCGAGGCGATCCAGAAGATCGTCTTCAAGGTCCTCGCGATGGTCATGTGGGTGGCCCCGGTCGGGGCCTTCGGGGCGATCGCGGCGGTCGTCGGCGAGACGGGCGTGGACGCCCTCAAGGCCCTCGGCATCGTCATGCTCGGCTTCTACGCCACGTGCGCGGTGTTCGTCTTCGTGGTGCTGGGCGTCCTGCTGAGGGTCGCCACGAGGATCTCGATCTTCTCGCTGCTGCGCTACGTGGCGCGGGAGATCCTGCTCATCGTCTCGACCTCCAGCTCGGAGACGGCGCTGCCGCGCCTGATCGCCAAGATGGAGCACCTGGGCGTCAGCCGCTCCACCGTGGGCATCGTCGTCCCGACGGGGTACTCCTTCAACCTCGACGGCACGGCCATCTACCTGACGATGGCCTCGCTGTTCATCGCCAACTCCCTGGGCGACCCCCTGTCGGTCTCCGAGCAGGTCTCGCTGCTCGTCTTCATGGTCATCGCCTCCAAGGGCGCCGCCGGGGTCTCCGGCGCCGGCCTGGCCACGCTGGCCGGCGGGCTCGCCTCGCACAAGCCCGCCCTGCTGGACGGCGTCGGGCTCATCGTCGGCATCGACCGGTTCATGTCCGAGGCGCGCGCGGTGACGAACTTCATCGGCAACACGGTCGGGACGCTGGTCATCGGCACCTGGACCCACCAGGTCGACCGGGAACGGGTCGAGCACGTCCTGGCCGGCCGGGTCCCCTTCGACGAGCGGACGATGGACCCCACGCACGGCTCCGTCGACGCGCGCACCGACGAGCGGGTCGCGGCCACGACGCCCTGACCCCGCGGCCCGCAGCCCCTCGACCCGCCCCCGGTGCACGCGCGCCGGGGGCGGGTCGCGTTCCGCCCCCGATCGCCAGCTCTGCGTCACTCGTTGATCACGCTGCGCAGTGATCCGGGACGAGTTCCCCGATCTGCCTTCCCGCGGCTGTGACGGCTGCGTACGCTCCGGCGCACCACTAGCCCACACGAGGGAGTGCGGAATGCCGTCGCCCGCGCCAGCACGCACCACGCCCACCGGAGGTGCGCGGTGCTGCTGACCACCCACCAGGCCATCGACGCGGCGGCGCGGTTCTCGCCCGCCCGCCGGGCCGGCTACAGCCAGTCCGAGGTGGACGCCTTCGTCGCCGCGGTGCGCGAGACCGTCGAGGTGCTGACGAGCGAGCTGCACACCTCGCGCAACGCCCGGTTCGAGCTGGAGAGCCGCCTGGCCGCGGACCCGCAGCAGGGCGGGACGAACGGGGCGGCCCCGCCGCACGTGCAGGCGGCGCGGCTGCTGGAGATCGCCCAGCGCACCGCGGACACCGCGGTGGCCGAGGCGCAGGAGATCGCGACCCGCCTGGTCGCCGACGCGGAGCGGCGCGCCGCGGCCCTGGAGGCGGCGGCCCGGGAGCGGGCGGAGGCCGCGGAGCGCGCCGTCCGGGAACGGGCGGAGGCCGCGGAGCGCGCCGCCCGCGAGCAGCAGGAGCGCCTGCGCGGCGAGATCGACCTCCTGGAGGCCTCGCGGGCCGACTCCCGGGCGCACGTGCAGAAGCTCGGCGCGCTGCTCGCGGACGTCCTGGAGCGCACGGAGCCGGACGCTCCCCCGCCCCCGGCGGCACCCGCCCCCGCGGCGCGGCAGGCCGACGGACCCGCCGCCGACGGCGGCACCCACGACGAGGAGGTCCCCGTGTCCATCTACGAGCAGCTGGGTCGCGAGCAGGGCATCGGCACGGCGGTGCAGGAGTTCTACGAGCGGGTGGTGGCCGACCCCCGGCTGGCCCCGTACTTCGCCGACACGGACATGACCGCGCTGCGCCGGCACCAGACGGCCCTGCTCGTGCAGGTCACCGGCGGCCCGGTGCGCTACGAGGGGCGGGACCTGGCGCAGGCGCACGCCGGGCTCGGCATCTCCCCCGACGACTTCGACCGCGTGGTGACCCACCTCGCCGGGACGCTGACCGACCTCGGCGTGGACACCGCCGTCGTCGAGCAGGTCGGCGCGGCCCTCGGCGCCCACCGCGAGGAGATCGTCCAGCGCACCGTCGCCGTGGACTGAGCGCCCCTCAGCCACCCCGCCCGACTGCCCGACCCGCCGCGAGGAGAGCCGTGGACGTCGCGAGGATGCGCCGCAACTTCGCCAAGGCCGCACGGGCCGGCGACGAGGCCCCGCTGTTCTTCTACTCGCACCTGTTCCTGAGCCACCCGGAGACGCGGGAGCTCTTCCCCGTCTCGATGATGCACCAGCGCGACAGGCTCTTCCGCGCCCTCGGGCAGGTCGTCGCCCTCGTGGACGACCTGGACGCGCTGGTGCCGGTGCTGCAGGGGCTCGGGCGCGACCACCGCAAGTTCGGCACGGTCGCCGCGCACTACCCCGCCGTGGGCGCGAGCCTGCTGGCCACCCTGGAGCACTTCGACGACGAGTGGGACGCCGCCCTCGCCGCGGACTGGGCGGCGGCCTACGGCGTCGTCGCCCAGGTCATGGTCGAGGCCGCCGAGGAGGCCTCCTCGGCCCCCGCCTGGTGGGAGGCCGACGTGCTCTCCTGCGAGCGCCGCACCATCGACGTCACGGTCCTGCAGATCAGGCCCCGCGCGGAGCTGCCCTTCCGGGCGGGCCAGTCGATCTCCGTGGAGACCGGGCTGCGGCCCCGGCTGTGGCGGTACTACGCCGTGGCGAACGCACCGCGCCCCGACGGCGTCCTGGAGCTGCACGTGCAGGCGCACGACGGCGGGCCGGTCAGCTCCGCGCTGGCGCGGCAGGTGGCGCCCGGCGACGTGCTGCGCCTGGGACCGGCCCTGGGCACCTGCACCCTCCCGCCGGGTTCCGACCGCGACCTGCTGCTGGTCGCCGACGGCACCGGGCTGGCCCTGCTGAAGGCCCTGGTCGACGAGGTGGCCCGGCACGGACCGGTCCGGCGGGTGGACCTCTTCCTCGGGGCCCGCACCGAGGCGCAGCTGTACGACCTGCCCGCCCTGCGCGACCTGCAGGACAAGCACCCGTGGCTCACCGTCACCCCGGTCGTGTCCGACGACGAGCGGGCGGGCGAGGCCGAGCACGGGGAGCTGACCGACGTCCTGCTCACCCGCGGCCCGTGGACCAGCCGCGAGGTCTTCGTGGCCGGGTCCGGCCCGGTGGTGCGGGAGGTCGGCTCGGCGCTCGCCGGCCAGGGCCTGCCACCGGAGCGGCTGCACGCGGAGGCCTTCAGCCCCAGCCGACCAGGCCCCACCGTGGAAGGGAAGGTGTCCGCATGAGCAGCGACCGGGACAGGGGCGGGAGCGAGTGGCGGCTCACCCCCGCCGCGGTGCACGGCGTCCGCTTCAGCCGGGCGAGCCGGATGCACCCGGGGTACGTCGACACCGAGGTCGACGCCTTCCGCGGACGGGTGGAGCTGGAGCTGCAGCGCCTGACGGCGGAGAAGGCGGAGCTGCGCGAGCAGGTGCACGCCCTGCGCCGGGCGGCCGAGGCCAGGGAGGCCGACGCGCAGGCGGCCGCCCGCGAGGCGCCGGCCCCGGAGGAGGTGCCGGTCCAGGCCGTGCACATCCTGGCCGCGGCCCAGCAGACGGCCGACCAGTACGTCGCCGAGGCGGAGGAGTTCAGCCGCCGCATCACCGGCGAGGCCCGCGAGCACTACGAGCAGCTGGTGCAGCAGGCGCGCGCCGAGGCCGACACCGTCCTGCGGGAGGCGGCGTCCCTGGCCGCCGTCGCCCGCGAGGCCGTGCCCGCGCCGGCGCAGGAGGCCAGGGACGTCCAGGAGGAGGTGGCCTACCTCAAGGCCTTCGGCCAGGCCTGCCGCACGCAGCTGCGCTCCTACCTCGAGGCGCTGCTGGACGACGTCGAGCGGGAGTGGGGCCGCGCCGACCCGCAGGCGGTCGCCGCCCGCACCCACCGGCCCCCCGGGGACGGGCGGGCCGACGGGCGGGCCGACGGGCGGGCCGACGGGCGGGCCGACGGTGGCGCGAACGGTGGCGCGAACGGGACGGGCGGGGCGGCGGACGCCGACCGCGCCGCCGCGCCGGCCGAGGCCGGCGCGGTCATCGACGTGCGGCGCTAGCCGGGGCCGTCCGCGAGCGCCTCAGCGCGAGCCGAGGGCGAGGACCTCGGTGACCAGCGGGGCGATCTGGTCGGCCTCCAGCAGGAAGCCGTCGTGGCCGGCGGTGGAGGTGACCACCCGCAGGCCGCCGACGGTGGCCGGGGCGCCCTCGGCGATGCGCACCGAGTCCGCCAGCGGGTAGAGCCGGTCGGAGTCGACGGCGGCGACGACGAGCGGGACCCGGATGCCGGCGAGGGCCGCCTCGGTCCCGCCGCGCCCGAGCCCGACGTCCCAGGTGTTGAGCGCGTCGGTGAGCGCGACGTAGCTGCCGGCGTCGAAGCGGCGCACGAGCTTGTCGGCGTGGTGGTCCAGGTAGGACTGCACGGCGTAGCGGCCCGGGGCGTCGGCGGAGAGCGGGTCCTCCCCCAGCTGCGCGGCCCGGCCGAAGCGCGCGTCGAGCTCGGCGGCCGTGCGGTAGGTCAGGTGCGCCAGCCGGCGCGCCAGGCCCAGCCCGGCGTGCGGGCCGTGCCCGTCGGGCAGGTCGTGGTAGTCCCCGCCGTGCCAGCCGGGGTCGCCGAGGACGGCGGTGATCTGCGCGCTCTGGGCGCCGATCTGGTCGGCGCCGGTGGCCGCGGTGCTCGCCAGCACCAGCGCGGCCCCGACCCGCCCGGGCTGCGCGGCCGCCCACTCCAGCGAGCGCATGCCGCCCATCGACCCGCCGAGGACGGCGGCGAAGCGCGCGACGCCCAGCGCGTCGGCCAGCCGGGCCTCGGCGGCGACCTGGTCGGCGACGGTGATGCGCGGGAACGCCGACCCCCACGCCTGCGCCGAGCCGGGCCGGCGCGAGGCCGGGCCGGTGCTGCCCTGGCAGCCGCCGAGCACGTTGGCGGCGACGACGAACCAGCGGTCGGTGTCCAGCGCCCGGCCGGGCCCGACGAGGGCGGACCACCAGCCCGGGGTGGGGTGGCCCTCGCCGGCCTCGCCGACGACGTGCGCGTCACCGGTGAGGGCGTGCTCGACGAGGACGGCGTTGGAGCCGTCGGGGGCGAGCTCACCCCACGTCTCGTAGGCGAGGCGGACCTGCGGCAGGACGCCGCCGAGCTGCAGCGGCAGGTCGCCGACGTCGGCGAAGCGCCGCCGCCCGACCGGGTCGCCCTCGCGCCAGGCCCCGGTGGCGGGCGGCGGCGGCGGCGCCAGGGCGCGGGCCACCTGCCCGGGCACCTCCCGCGCCACCTCCTGCGCGCTCACCCGCCGCGCGCTCACGTCCTGCGCGCCCACGTCGTCGACCACCACTCCCCGCACCGCGTGCTGCTCCTGCGTCCAGTCTCCCCCGGCGCGCGCGCTCAGGAGGACGCGGCCGCGAAGCCGGCCTCGAGGTCGGCGAGGACGTCCTCGATGGCCTCCAGGCCGACGGCGAGGCGGACCAGGCCGGGGGTGACGCCCGCGGCGAGCTGCTGCTCGGGCGTCAGCTGGCTGTGGGTGGTCGAGGCCGGGTGGATGACCAGCGAGCGGACGTCGCCGATGTTGGCGACGTGGCTGTGCAGCACGAGGGCGTCGACGAACCTCTTGCCCGCGTCGACGCCGCCGGCGATCTCGAAGGCCAGCACCGCACCGGGGCCCCGGGGGGCGTACTTGCGCTGCTGGGCGTGCCAGGGCGAGCCCGGCAGCGCGGCGTAGTTGACGGAGAGCACGTCCTCGCGGGCGTCGAGCCACTCGGCGACGCGGCGGGCGTTGGCCACGTGGCGCTCCACGCGCAGCGACAGCGTCTCCAGGCCCTGGGCGATGAGGAAGGCGTTGAAGGGCGCGACGGCGGGGCCGAGGTCGCGCAGCAGCTGCACGCGCAGCTTGGTGAGGTAGGCGGCCGGGCCGACGGCGTCGGTGAAGACGACCCCGTGGTAGCTGGGGTCGGGGGTGGTCAGGCCCGGGAAGCGGCCGGAGGCGGCCCAGTCGAAGCGGCCGGAGTCGACGACGACGCCCGCCACGGAGGTGCCGTGCCCGCCGAGGTACTTCGTCGCCGAGTGCACGACGACGTCCGCGCCGTGCTCGAAGGGGCGCACCAGGTACGGGGTGGCGATCGTGTTGTCGACCACGAGCGGCACGCCGGCCGCGTGGGCCGCGCCGGCGACGGCCTCGATGTCGAGCACGTCACCGGCGGGGTTGGAGATGGTCTCGGCGTAGAAGAGCTTGGTCTCCGGGCGCACGGCCGCGGCCCAGGAGGCCGGGTCGTCGGGGTCGGCCACGAAGCCGACGCTGATGCCCATCTTGGGCAGCGTGTGGTGGAACAGGTTGTACGTGCCGCCGTACAGGCGCGGGCTGGAGACGACGTGGTCCCCGGCGGAGGCGATGTTGAGGATCGCCAGGCTCTCGGCGGCCTGGCCGGAGGCCACGAGCAGCGCGCCGATGCCGCCCTCGAGCGCGGCGATGCGCTGCTCGACGACGTCCTGGGTGGGGTTCATGATCCGCGTGTAGATGTTGCCCGCCTCGGCGAGGCCGAACAGCGCGGCGGCGTGGTCGGAGTCGCGGAAGGCGTAGCTGGTCGTCTGGTAGATCGGCAGCGCCCGCGCGCCCGTCGTCGGGTCCGGCGACTGGCCGGCGTGGATCTGGAGCGTCTCGAAGCTCCAGCGCGACGGGTCGTTGGCGGGGACGTCGGCAGGGGTGTTCGCGGGGGTGGCGTCGGTGCTCACGGCGGGTCCTCTTCGGTGGGTGGTGCGGCGGGTGGGCTGGGGCGCGTCAGGAGCGCCGACACCAGCCGTCGAAGAGGTACGGACGCCGGCCCGGCCAGAAGGGGTCGAGGACGACCAGCCGGCGTGGGAGCACGTGCCGATGGTGCCGCCGCGGGGAAGGCCGAGGCAACTCCTCGGTCCGCTCGTCCACCGGTTGGACAGCCACCGCTGCTCGTGGACACCACGACATCGACTCAACGTGTTGCAGCGATGACAGCGCGGAACCGCTCGTCGTCTGGCAGGCTGACCGAGCAACTCTGTGCAATGAGTCGCTCACTTTCAGCTGCCCTTGCGGTCCTTCCCACCCCACTAGCCAGTCATGGAGCGTCGATGGACGACCAGCGCACTCCCGCCGACGGCACCGCCCAGGTGGCCGACGACACCCTCCGGGTCATCCGGTGGGACGCCCCCGCGTGGGCGTCCCAGGGGCTGGAGGTCGAGGGCGGCTGGCTGCACGCGCACGAGGCCGCCACCGTCCCCCTCGAGGGCGACGAGGGCGCCGAGCGCCCCTGCCCCGTGCGCCTGGAGTGCACCGACCTCGCCTACGCCGAGCGGGGCGAGACCGTGCTGCGCCGCTTCGGCCCGCGGGTCTTCATCGGCGACATCGCCCAGCTGTCGCTGCCGGAGGCGCGGCGGCTGGTGAGCGCCCTCACCGAGCTGCTCGACCGGGCCGAGGGCGGGGCCTGACGCGGCCCCCCGGCCGCACCGCCCGCCGCGCCCGGCGCCGCACGCGTCGCAGCGGCCCGCTAGCTTGCGCCCATGACCGCCGCGCGCACGGGACGGGCCGTCCGGGTCCCCGCCCCCGGATCCCTCGAGCTCATCGACGTCGACGTCGCCGACCCCGGCCCGGGTGAGGCGCTCGTCAGGATCGCCTGGTGCGGCATCTGCGGCTCCGACCGCGAGGTGTTCGCCGGCACCCGCCCCGCCGAGTTCGTCCGCTACCCCGTCGTCCCCGGCCACGAGTGGTCCGGGACCGTCGAGGCCGTCGGCGCCGGCGTGCCCGAGGGGATCGTCGGCCGCGGCGTCGTCGGCCAGGGCATCCGCACCGCCGAGGGCACCCCCTCCTCCGTGGTGGGCGACCCCGACGGCTGGCCGCAGGAGTACGAGGAGACCGGCTTCACGCTGCCCGGCGGCTGGGCCACCTGGCTGACGCTGCCCGCGCGCTACCTGCACCTGCTGCCCGAGGGCGCCGACCTGCGCGCCGCCGCCGGCATCGAGCCCGCCGCCTGCGTGGCCGAGGCCGTCCTGCTCGCCGACGTCACCGTCGGCTCGAAGGTCGCCGTCATCGGCGCCGGCACGCTGGGCCTGCTCGCCGTGCAGCTGCTGCGCGGCGCCGGCTGCGAGGTCACCGTCGTGCACCGCGACGACTCCCGCCGCGAGCTGGCCGCCACCTGCGGCGCCGCGCACTACACCTCCGACCCGGCCTCGGTGGAGGGCCGCTTCGACGCGGTCGTCGAGGCCGCGGGCGCACCGGGCGTGGCCCGCAGCGCCGTCCGGCTGGCCCGCCGCGGCGGGCGCGTGGTGCTCACCGGCATCCCCGCCTCCGACGCCGACGACCTGTCCAGCCTGGAGCTCGTCTCCCGCAACGTCCACGTCCTCACCGTCTTCGGCGCCCCGACCCGCGCCTGGGCCTACGCGGTGCGCGCCTTCGCCGCGGGCGTGCTGGACCCGACGCCGCTCATCACCCACGAGTTCGACATCGCGCGGGCCGGCGAGGCCCTCGACGTCCTCGCCGCCCGCTCCGGCGCCCTGAAGGTGCTGCTGCACCCCTGAGCGGGCCGCGCACCGCCGCGCACCCGGGCGCACGGATCTCGCCGATCCGCTTGCGCCCGGCGGGCTGCGTCCCGTTCGCTGGACACGCCCGCGCGAGCGCGCCGGGCCGGTGCGCTGGACCGGGCGGGTGGTCGGACACGGCTGTCCGGGTACCCCTCGCGCGGCACCGCTCAACACGCGGCGGTGCCGCGCCGACGTCCGCGAGGTGAGCACCGTGGAGCGCAGGTGGTGGCGGGGCCGTGGCGGCCTGCAGCAGCGCCTGGTCGCGCTCGTGCTGGTGCCGGCCACGGGTGTCGCCCTCCTCGTCGGCGTCGCCGTGCAGGAGCGCAGCCGGCAGGTGGCGGCGGTGCGCACCGCCGTCGCGGAGGTGCGCGCCGCCGTCGCCCTGGACGCCGTGCGGGTCGGCATCGCCCAGGAGGTCGCGCCCGCCCTGGTCACGGGTCTGGTGAGCGATCCCGCGCAGGCCCGCGCCCTGGGGGTCGACGCCACCGTGCTGGAGGCCCTGCGGGGTGCCGAGGCGCCGGGCCGCCTGCAGAGCGCGCGCGTCCAGGTCGACGCCGCCGTGCAGCGGGCCCGCGGCACCGCCGCCCGCGCCGACGCCGAGCAGGTCGCGCAGGCGCTGGCGCGGCTGCGCGGCACCCGGCACGGCGACCGGCCCCTGGAGTCGGTGTTCACCGAGTACCAGCAGCTGGGGCGGCAGCTGGGGATCCGCACGGCCGCGCACCTGCGCACCGCCCGCACCCAGGGGCTGGACGGCGGGACCACCGACGCCGTCGGCGACGTGCTGCGCGTCTCGCGCGCGGGCACCCTCGCCGGCGCGGAGACGCCCCTGCTCCTGGCCTCGCTGCTGGGCAGCGGGGCGGCCGGCGACGCGGTCCACGCCCGCTTCGTGGAGGTCTGGGGCGGCTACCGGGAGGCCGCCGCCGAGGTGGTCGGCACCTGCGCGCCGGAGGTCGTCACCGCCTGGACGGCCGCCACGGGCAGCGGCGTGCGCACCGTCGACGCCACCGCGGCCGCCGCCGCCACCGCCGGCCAGGAACCGCCGCCGAGCCGGTTGCCGGCGCTGCTGGCCGCCAACGCCCGCCGCGACGCCGGCATCGAGCGCGCCGTGCAGGTGGCCGCCGACCGCGCGGTGGAGGCCGCCACCGCGCACGCCGCGCACGTGGACCGGCAGCTGCGCTCGGTGGTGCTGCTGGCCGCCGCCCTGCTGGCCGCGACCCTCGTGGCCACCGTGGTCGTGCGCATCTCGCTGACGCGGCCGCTGGCCCGGCTGGCCGCGCAGGCGCGCGCCGTCGGCGCCGGCGAGCTCGTCGACGTGGAGGAGTCCGGCCCCGCCGAGGTGCGCACCGCGGCGCGCGGCCTGGCCGCCGCCGTGCACGGGCTGCGCCGCCTGCGCGACCAGGCCCAGGCCGTCGCCGCCGGCGACCTGGAGTCCGAGGCGGCGCGCCGCTCCCTGGAGGGGCCCCTGGGAGCGGTCGTGCACGCCTCGATGACGCAGCTCATCGGTGCCGTCCAGGACCGCGAGCGGTTGCGGGCGGACCTGGCCCACCAGGCGGCGCACGACGCGCTCACCGGCCTGCCCAACCGCGCGCGGGCGCAGGCGCTGCTGGAGGCCGCGCTGGAGGGCGCCGGGGGCGCGGGGCAGCGCGCGGAGCACCGCGTGGGGCTGCTCTTCGTCGACCTGGACCACTTCAAGGCCGTCAACGACTCCCTGGGGCACGCCGCGGGCGACGACCTGCTGCGGGAGGTGGCCGCGCGCATGGGCGCGGCGGTGGGCGAGCACGACGCGGTGTGCCGCTTCGGAGGCGACGAGTTCGTCGTCCTGGTGCCGCTCGTCCCGGTGGCCGACGGGTCGCCGGAGGCGGTGGGCGGGGCGCTGGAGGCGCTGCGCGAGCGGGGCCGGCGGCTGGTGGAGGCGGTCTGCGCGCCGGTGGAGCTGCGCGGGCGCCCGGTGCGCGCCGGCGCCAGCGTCGGGGTGGCGCTGAGCTCCCCCGGCAGCACGCCCGAGCAGCTGCTGCAGGAGGCCGACGCCGCCGCCTACCGGGCCAAGGCCGCCGGCCGCGGGGTCGTGGAGGTCTTCGACGACGCGCTGCGCGCCGAGCTGGCGACGCGCGCCGAGGTGGAGGCCGCGCTGCGCCACGCCCTCGACGCCGGGGAGCTGGTGCTCTTCTACCAGCCGGTGCTCGACCTGCGCACCGGCCGCACCCGGGGCGTCGAGGCGCTGGTGCGCTGGCAGCGGCCCGGGCACGGCCTGGTGCCCCCGGACGCCTTCGTGCCGATCGCCGAGGCGTCCTCGCTGGTCCGCGACCTGGGCCGCTGGGCGCTGGCCGAGGCCTGCGCCCAGCTGGTGCGCTGGGACGCCGAGGGCGGGCAGCGCGCCGGCCTGGGCGTGGCCGTCAACGTCTCCGGCCGCCACCTGGCGCGCGCGCACCTGCTGGAGGACGTCGCCGCGGCCCTGGCCGCCAGCGGCGTCGCCCCGCAGCGCCTGACCGTGGAGGTCACCGAGACCGTCCTCGTCGACGAGCCGCTGGCCCTGGAGCAGCTGCGCGCCCTGCGCGCCCTGGGCGTGCGCGTGGCCATCGACGACTTCGGCACCGGCTACACCTCCATCGGCCAGCTCTCGCGGCTGCCGGTGGACGTGCTCAAGATCGACCGCAGCTTCGTGGCCTCCCCCGACGCCGCCTCCGCCGACCTCGTGCGGCTGCTGATCAGCGCCGCCCACAGCTTCTCCCTCGGCGTCGTGGCCGAGGGCGTG
The DNA here is from genome assembly GCF_050871885.1 of Kineococcus aridisoli. NCBI lineage: Bacteria > Bacillati > Actinomycetota > Actinomycetes > Kineosporiales > Kineosporiaceae > Kineococcus > Kineococcus aridisoli. The sequence continues at coordinate 12,727 of NZ_JBJLSF010000026.1, forward strand.
GAGGAGGACTCCCAGCTGGCGGTGCTGCTCACGGCCGGCTGCGACGCGGCCCAGGGCCACCTCTTCGCGCGCCCGGCGCCGGCCGCCGACGTGCCGGTGCCGCGGCTGCCGACGGGACCCGCGGCGCGGGCGGCGGTCGCCGGCAGCGGAGCGTGACACGCTGCGCACTGGTGTGCGCTGGGCGACCGGGTGGCAGACTCGATTGACAGCTCAACCACCTGCACCAGGCCGTCGAGGAGCGTCCGTGCCACCAGTCCAGCCGCCGGCCGACCGCCCGCACCGCGCCCGCCCCGGGGCCCGGCCCTGGGCCGGGCCCCGGACCGGGCCCGGCTCGTTGCAGCGCAGCCTGCTCGCCCTCGTCCTCGTCCCGCTCGTCGGGCTCGTGGGCCTGGTCGGCTACGCCGTGGACGAGCAGGCCGAGCGCGCCGCCGCCGCGGCCGAGGCCACCGACGACGTGCGCAGCGCCGTCGCCCTCGACGTCGTGCGCGCGGCCGTGGCCCAGGAGGTCGTGCCCGTGCTCGGCCAGGCCGTCCTGGGCGACCCGGCCACCGCCGCCTCCGTGGGCCTGGACGGCGCGTCGCTGGCGCAGCTGCCGACCTTCGCCGGCGACGCGCTGGGCGCCCAGCTCGCGGCCGCGCAGCGGACCACCGACGAGGCGGTCGCCGCGGCCGGCACCACGGGCGCCGCCGCGCAGGCCGCCGCGGCCGGCCGCGGGGTGCGCCAGCTGCGGGCGCAGTCCGCCGACGGCGACCTGTCGGCCGTGTTCGGCGGCTACCGCGGCCTCGTGGCGCGCCTGGCGGTCCAGGTCGGCGACCACCTGCAGAGCGCGAGCGCCGCCGGCCTCGACGACGCCGGCACCCGCGCCGTCGCCGACCTGCAGCGCGTCTCGCGGGCCTCCTCGCTGGCCAGCGTCGAGGTGCCGCTGTACTTCTCCTCGCTGACGACGAGCGGCCAGGAGCAGGTCGACAACCGCGCGGCGTTCCTGTCGACCTGGGGCGGCTACGCCGTCGCGGCCACCGAGGTGACCTCCCTGAACTCCCCGGGCAGCGCCGCCCGCTGGACCGGCGTGGTCTCCACCCCCGAGGCGGTGCAGCTGGAGGCGCTGCTGCGCACCGCGGCGCTGGAGGACGGCTCGCTGGCGCTCCCGCAGTTCGTCGCGCTCACGGCGGCCAACAGCGCCCGCGACGCGGCGCTGGGCACCGTCGTGGCCGAGACGGGCGAGGCGGCCGTCACCGCGGCCGGGGGGCCCGCGCGCGAGGCCCGGGACACCCTGCGCGTGCTCGTCGCCGTCTGCGCGCTGCTGGTGGCCGGCACGCTGGCCGCCGCCCTGCTGCTGCGCCGCTGGATCGCCGCCCCGCTGGGGCGCCTGGCCGCGCAGGCCCGCGCGGTCAGCGACGGCGAGCTGCTGGACGTGGAGGAGTCCGGTCCCGCCGAGGTCCGCACCGTCGCGCGCGGCCTGGCCGCCGCCGTCGACAACCTGCGCCGGGTGCGCGACCAGGCCCAGGCCGTCGCCGACGGCGCCCTGGACGCCGACGTCGTGCACCGCCCGGTGCACGGCCCGCTCGGGGAGGTCGTCCACGACTCGGTGCGACGGATGGTCGGTGCCCTCTCCGAGCGCGAGCGGCTGCAGGCGGACCTGGCGCACCAGGCCTCCCACGACGCGCTCACCGGCCTGCCCAACCGGGCGCAGGCGCTGCTGCTGATCGAGGCGGCGCTGCACCGCGCGGCCCGCAGCGGCGGCCGGGTGGGGCTGCTGTTCGTCGACCTGGACCACTTCAAGGCCGTCAACGACACCCACGGCCACTCCGCCGGCGACGAGCTGCTGCGGGTGGTGGCCGGGCGGATGGCGGCCTGCCTGCGCGGCGGCGACGTCGTGGCCCGCCTGGGCGGCGACGAGTTCGTCGTCCTCGTCGAGGGCGTCGAGGGCGGGGACGGCCCCGCGGCGAGCACGGCCGACGCGGCCCTGGTGGACCTGGGCCGCCGCCTCATCGACGCCGTCAGCGAGCCGGTGCAGCTGAGCGGGCGCCACGCCGGGGCGCAGGTGCGGGTGGGGGCCAGCGTCGGCGTCGCCGGCAGCGGCGGGGGCGGGGGCGGCGCCGAGCGGCTGCTCGTGGAGGCCGACGCGGCCGCCTACCGGGCCAAGGCCGCCGGCCGCGGGGTCGTGGAGGTCTTCGACGACGCGCTGCGCGCCGAGCTGGCCCGGCGCGGAGCGGTGGAGCGGGCGCTGTGGACCGCGCTGGCCGAGGGCGGGTTGGAGCTGCACTACCAGCCGGTCGTGGACCTGGCGACGAGGTCGGTGGAGGGTGTGGAGGCGCTGCTGCGCTGGGACCGGCCCGGGCACGGGCCCGTGCCGCCCGCCGAGGCGGTCGCCGTCGCCGAGCGCTCCGACCTCGTCTGCGAGCTCGGCCGCTGGGCGCTGGCCGAGGCCTGCGCCCAGCTGGTGCGCTGGGACGGCGAGGGCGGTGCGCTGGCCGGCATCGGCGCCGCCGTCAACGTCTCCGGGCGCCACCTCGGGCAGGCCCGCCTGGTCGGCGACGTGACGGCCGCGCTGGCCGCCAGCGGCATCGCCCCCGAACGCCTGACCGTGGAGATCACCGAGACCGTCCTCGTCGACGAGCCGCTGGCCCTGGAGCAGCTGCGCGCCCTGCGCGCCCTGGGCGTGCGCGTGGCCATCGACGACTTCGGCACCGGCTACACCTCCATCGGCCAGCTCTCGCGGCTGCCGGTGGACGTGCTCAAGATCGACCGCAGCTTCGTGGCCTCCCCCGACGCCGCCTCCGCCGACCTCGTGCGGCTGCTGATCAGCGCCGCCCACAGCTCCCGCCTGGGCGTGGTCGCCGAGGGCGTGGAGCAGGACGGCCAGCTCACCGGCCTGCTGGCCGCCTCCTGCGACGCCGCGCAGGGCTACCTCTTCGCCCGCCCCGTCCCCGCCGGCGAGGTCGCGGACCTCGCCGTCGTCACCGGCGCCCCCGCCGGCGCTGCACGAGGCTGACCAGGGCGGAGGCGGCCACGCCCAGCGCGACGGCGGCCGCCACGCCCACCCACGGGCGGTCGCTGAGGCTGCGCCCGGCCAGCCCCAGCGCGCCGTAGGCCAGCGCCCAGCAGGCCACGGGCGCGGTGTCGGCCACGGCGAAGCGCGGGAGGGGGTAGCCCGTCGTGGCGGCGGCCGCCATCACCGGCACCCGCGCTCCCGGCAGCAGCCGCGAGGTCGTCAGCGTGCCGACGTCGTGGCGGGCCAGCCGGCGCCCCAGCTGCTCCAGGTGCGCCGAGCTGCCCGCCCGCCGGTGCAGCGCCCGCCCCGCCCGGGTGTGCGCCCCGCGCAGCAGCAGCGCGTACAGCAGCAGGTCCCCCGCGTAAGCCGCCACCGCGCCGACGAGGACGACCTCGCCCGTGGCCGGCCAGGAGCGGTGGTGCGCGAGCGCCGCCATGGCGCTCACCGCCGCGCCGGTGGGCACGACGGGCAGCACGGCCCCGACGACGACGGTGCCCAGCAGCAGGGCGAGCGCCACCAGCCAGTCGTCGGCGTGGGCGGCGGGGTCGAGCAGGTGCGCCACGGGCGGCATCCTCGCGCACCGCTGCCGCGCCGGGCCCGCACCGCACCCCGGACGCGACGGAGGGGGCGCCCGTCGTGGGCGCCCCCTCCGGGACGAGCCGCCTCGGGGAATCGAACCCCGGACCTACGCATTACGAGTGCGTCGCTCTGGCCGACTGAGCTAAGGCGGCGTCTCGCGCCCTCGCGGGCACGGTCAGTGAGCTTACAGGACGACGGGGTCCGCCCTCACCTCGAGGCGCCCCGCCGTCCGCGGGCCCGCTCAGCAGACGAAGGTGCCCATGAGCCGGTCGAGGTCGGCCGCCACCCGCGAGACCTCCTCGGCCGTCGCCGCCGTGTGACCGGCGCTGCTGGTGGTCTGGTCGACCGCGGCGGCGATGCTCCCGACGCTCGCGGCGACCTCGCGGCTGCCGCCGGAGACCCCGGTGGCGCTGCGGACCACCTCCGCGGTGGTCGCGGACTGCTGCTCGACGGCGGCGGCCACGCTCGCCTGCAGGGCGTCGATGCGGGCGATGACGTCCAGGACCTGGGCGATGGCGCCGGTCGCGGCGCTCGCGTCGGCCTGGGTGGCCGCCACCCGGCTGGTGATGTCCTCGGTGGCGCGCGCGGTCTGCTGGGCCAGCTCCTTGACCTCGCCGGCGACGACGGCGAAGCCCTTGCCGGCCTCCCCCGCCCGGGCGGCCTCGATGGTGGCGTTGAGGGCCAGCAGGTTGGTCTGCTCGGCGATGGAGGTGATGAGGCTGACGACGGCGCCGATCTCCTGGCTGGAGGCCGACAGGCGGGCCAGGATCGCCTGCGCCGAGGACGCGTCCTGCACCGCCGCCGCCGCGACGGCGGAGGCCTCGGCCGTCGATGCCGCGATCTCGCGGATGGCGGCGGTCATCTGCTCGCCGGCCGCGGCGACGGTGCCGATGCCCGCCGAGATCTCCTCGGTGGCCGCGGCGACCGAGCGCGACTGCACGGCCGACTCCTCCGCGCTGGACGACAGCTGCGAGGCCACGGCGGTCAGCTCCTCGGAGGAGGCCGCCAGCGCCGAGGCACCGCCGGAGACGTCGCGCACGAGGCCGGCCAGGCGGTCCACCGAGGCGTTCGTGGCGGCGGCCATCTGTCCCAGCTCGCAGCGGGAGAGCACCCGGGCGCGCCGGTCCAGGCGCCCCTCGGCCAGTCCTTCGACGACCGGGACCACGAGCGCCAGGGGCACGGAGATGCTCTTGCCCAGCAGGACCGCGATCGCGGTGCCGGCGAGCAGCGCGAGCGCTGCGACACCGGCGATCAGCTGGAGCGCGCGGTGGTACGTGTCCTCGCCGGCGGCGGCGCTGACGGCGGCCGCGCGCTCCTCGGTCTCGACGAGGGCGGTCAGGTCGGCGGACAGGGCCTCCCCGGAGGGGGTGGTCGTGGCGGCCCGGGCGGTGGTGAACCCTTCGACGTCCCCGGCCAGGGCCAGCTCCGCGACGGTGTCCCGGTCCGCGCGCCAGGCGGCCAGGTCGGCCGTGAACTCCTCGCGCTGGGCCGGCGAGGACGCCGGGGAGGAGTCCAGGTAGGCCGTCCAGGCGGCGTCGAGCGCGGCGTCGTCGGTGCTGGTGCGCTGCTGGACCCGGGCCCGCGCCTCCTCGCCGACGGCCAGCGCCAGGTCGGGCAGGTCCCCCTCCACCCGCTCCAGGGCACGTCCCACGTGCCCGAGGGAGTCGGCCGAGGCGACGGTGGACACGCTCATGTCCTGCAGCCGGGCGTGCACGGCCTCCAGCTGCACCACGCCCGCACCCGCGACGACGAGGAGCAGCGCACCGACCACCGCGAAGCCGCAGAGGATGCGGGGCACGACCCGCATGTCGCAGAAGAACTTGACCACCTTCTAGCAATCGGCAGCGAGCACGCCGACCTGCGCTTCCGGGGCCGGGTCGCGGCGAGGGCTGCGCGAGGGCGGCCGCGGACCCTGGCGGCGGCACCCGGGACGGGCTAGCGTCGGGCGCGCGCCCCTCGGGCCCCGACTCCAGGGAGGTTCCTGCTGGACCCCGTCCGGGGGCGCGCGCAGACGGCTCCTCCTCCGGACCCCCGTGACCGGACGCCGAAGACACCGAGGAGACCCGTCGTGCCCGCTTCCTTCAACCACACGATCATCGCCGCCCGCGACCGCGGCGAGTCCGCGACCTTCCTGCGCGAGCTGCTGGAGCTCGCCGACGCCCCCTCCTGGGGGCTGTTCACCAACCTGCTGATGCCCGACGGCGTGCTGCTGCAGTTCGCCGAACCGCCCGTGGAGCTCATCCAGCCCCAGCACTACGCCTTCCTCGTCGACGAGGAGCTGTTCGACCGGGCGTACGCGCGGCTGGTGGCCGCCGGCCGCGAGCACTGGGCGGACCCGCAGCGCACCCGCCCCGGCGAGACGAACACCGAGCACGGCGGGCGCGGGGTGTACTTCCTCGACCCCGCCGGGCACTACCTGGAGCTGACGACGAAGCCCTACGTCTGAGCAGCCCTACCCCTGGGCGCCCGCCCGCGCGTCGGCGACGAGGCGGGCGACGAGGTCGGGCGCCTCCAGGTACGGCAGGTGGGCGGTCCCGGGCAGCGCGGCACGCCGCGCTCCCGGGATCCGCTCCAGCAGCTCCTCGGTGCGCCGCAGCAGGTACGGGGCGTCGAGGTCACCGGTGGCGATCGTCACCGGCACCGCCAGCTCGCCCAGGCGCGACCACGCGTCGAGCCCGCCGTCGCCGCTGTCGGCGCCGCCACCGCGCACGGCCGCGCGGGCCATGTCGCGGGCCAGCTCGCGCGCGGCACCGACCACGCGCCCCGGGCGGGCGGGGCCGTCGAGCCACAGCTGCAGGCTCAGCTCGACCGCGCCCTCCACGTCGCCGCGCGCGAGGGCCTCGTCGGCGGCCGCGTCCAGGGCCAGGGTGCGCTCGTCGAGGTCGCCCGCGGCGGGTGCCGGTGCCCCGCTCACCGCGGGCGCCAGCAGCAGCAGCGCGGCCACCCGCTCCGGCAGCTCCAGGGCGGCGTCCAGGGCCAGGCCGCCGCCCATCGAGCTGCCGACGAGGACGACCGGCTCGGCGTCCGTCGCGCCGACGTGGTCCAGGACCGCGCGCAGGTCCTGCAGGTGGGTGGGGTCGCCCTCGCCGGCGGGGGTGGACTCCCCGAAGCCGCGGCGGTCGTGGGCCAGCGTCGCGGTGCCCGGCAGGCGGTCCACGACCTCGCGCCAGCTGCGGCGGTCGCAGACGCCGGCGTGCAGCAGGACCACGAGCGGCCCGCGGCCGGGGCGGTGGTCGGCGACGAGCTGCGCCCCGCCGACGTCGATCCTCAGGAGTTCGTCCACGCGGTCATCGTGGTCCGCCCGCACCCGCTGCGCACCGGGTTTCCCGCCGCACCGGGGGTGCGGGGACGTCAGGTGCAGGTGGTGCCCTCCTCGGGCGGGGTGCCGGCCACGAGGTAGGCGTCGACGGCGGCGTCGATGCACCGCGAGCCCATCGCGTAGGCGGTGTGCCCGTCGCCGTCGTAGGTGAGCAGCCGGCCCGAGCTCAGCTCCTCGGCCAGGCCCTGCGCCCACCGGTACGGCGTCGCCGGGTCGCGGGTGGTGCCGACGACGAGGATCGGCCCGGCGCCCTCGGCGCTCACCGGGGCGACCGTGCCGACCGGCGGGATCGGCCACTGCGTGCACGCCAGCGCGCCCCACGCCAGGAACGGCCCGAACGTCGGGGAGTCCGCGGCGAACTCCTGCACCGAGCGCTGCACGTCCGCCAGCGGCTCGGCGTCGTCGCGGTCCAGGCAGTTCACCGCGTAGATCGCCGTCGTGGAGTTGTCGGCGTAGCGGCCGTCGGCGCCGCGGTGGGCGTAGGCGTCCGCGAACGCCAGCATCGCCGAGCCGTCCCCGGCGAGCGCGGCGCCCAGCGCGGCCGACAGCTGCGGCCACAGCTGCCGCGCGTACAGCGGGTAGGCCAGCGCCAGGTAGCCCAGGCCCTGCACGAGCGGGCGGTCGGTGCCGGTGGGCAGCGGCCGGGCGTCCAGGCCGTCCAGGAACGAGCGCACCTGCGCGACCCCGTCGTCGACGCTCCCGCTGAGGGGGCAGTCGTCCCCGGCCAGGCAGTCCTGCACGTAGGAGCGCAGCGCCAGCTCGAAGCCGGCGGCCTGCCCGGCGTTGACCTCCTCGCTGCTCAGGGCAGGGTCGATGACCCCGTCGAGCACGAAGCGCCCCACGCGCTGCGGGAAGGCGTCGGCGTACAGGGCCCCCAGGTAGGTGCCGTAGGACTTGCCGAGGTAGTTCAGCCTGTCGTCGCCGAGGACCGCGCGCAGGACGTCCATGTCCCGGGTGACCGAGCGGCTGTCGACGTGGGCGGCCAGCTCGCCGGAGGCCGCGCACCCGGCGCCGAGGGCGCCGGCCTGCTGCTGCAGCGCCTGCACCTCGCCGCCGTCGTCGGGGGTGGGGTCGGTGGCCAGGAACGCGTCGACCTGCTCGTCGGACAGGCACCGCAGCGGGTCCGAGTCGCCCACCCCGCGCGGGTCGAAGCCGACGACGTCGAAGTGGTCGCGCAGCGCCTGCGAGGTGACGCCGGTCGCGGCCCGCGCGTACTCCACGCCGGAGGCGCCGGGACCGCCGGGGTTGAGCACCAGGGAGCCGAGCCGGTCCTCGCCGGTGGCCGCGGTGCGCAGGCGCACCACCGCCAGCGAGGCCGTCGCCCCGCCGGGCTCGGCGTAGTCGACGGGCACCGTCAGGCGGGCGCACTCGAAGCCGCCGGAGCAGTCGGCCCACTGCAGCCGCTGGTCGTAGTAGCGGGCCAGGTCCGCGTCCTGCGCGGGCTCGCCCGCGACGGCGGTGGCGCTGCCCACCGGTTCCGGCTCGGGCTCGCCGCCGAGGGCGGAGCAGCCGGAGGCCAGCAGCGCGGCGGCGCCGAACCCGGCGACGGCGGTCAGGAGGGCGGGACGGCGGCGCATGGTGACGCCAGGCTACGCGGGAGCACCGCGCGGGGGGCGGTTCAGCGCGCCGGGGGCCGCCGGGGCGAGCGCAGCTGCAGGGCGAGGGCCTCCACGGCCAGCAGCGGGGCCACGTTCTGCGCCAGGCGCTCGCGGGCCAGCTGGACGGCGTCGGCGCGGCGCAGGACGTCCTCGGGGGTGGACTGCTCGGCCATCGCCCGCACGTCGGCGGTCATGTCGGAGTTCACCAGGTCCACCGGTGCCCCCAGCTGCACGACGAGGACGTCGCGCAGCAGCCCGAGCAGGTCCACGAGCGCGCGGTCCAGGACGTCGGTCTGGTGGCGGCGGGCCCGGCGCTTCTGGTCCTCCTCCAGCTGGCGCACCTGCGCGCGCACCGCGGGCGGCACGCTCGCGCTGCCGTCGGCGCCCAGCGCCCGCAGCAGCGCGGCCCTCTCGGCGGCGTCGCGCTCGCTGGTGGAGGCCCCGGCCTCCTCGGCGGCCACCTCGACCAGCTCGCCGGCCGCGACGACCGCGTCGCCGACCCCGCGCAGCCGCTGCGGCAGCCGCAGCACCTCGCGGCGGCGGATGCGCGCACCCTCGTCGCGGGCCAGCCGGCGGGCGAGGCCGACGTGGCTCTGCGCCGCGCGCGCGGCGAAGGCCGCCATCACCGGGTCGACACCGTCGCGGCGCACCAGCAGCTCGGCCACGGCGTCGGCGGGCGGCACCCGCAGCGGCACGTGCCGCGAGCGCGAGCGCAGGGTCGGCAGGACGTCGTCGACGCCAGGCGCGCACAGCACCCACACCGTCTGCGGCGGCGGCTCCTCGACGGTCTTCAGCAGCACGTTGCCCGAGGTGGGGTTCAGCCGGTCGGCGTCCTCGACGACGATGACCCGCCAGCGCGCCACCGAGGGGCGCCGCTGCGCGGTGGCGATGAGCGGCTCGACGTCCTCGCGGCGGATCTGCATGTGCTCGGTGCTGAAGACGGTGACGTCGCCGTGCGAGCCGGCCAGCCCCGTGCGGCAGCCCGGGCAGCGCCCGCAGCCGACCTCGGCGGCGTCCTCGCAGACCAGCGCGGCGGCGAAGGCGCGGGCGGCGTTGGAGCGCCCCGAGCCGGGCGGCCCGGTGAGCAGCCAGGCGTGGGTCATGCCGCCCGTGCCGCGGCGGGCGGCCAGCGCGGCCCGCGAGAGCACGGCGACGGCCGGCTCCTGGCCCACGACGTCGTCCCACACGCTCACCGGGCACCGGCCCGGGTCTGCGCCGCGGCGCCGGGAGCGGCGTCCGGGGCCGCGGTGGACCCGGCGGTGGACCCGGCGGTGGACCCGGTGGTGGGCCCGGCGGGCGTGCCCGCGGGAGCGGGCAGCAGCGGCCCGAGGTGCTCGCGCAGGCGGCGCTGCACCGACTCCGCGGTGCCGGTGGCGTCGACGACGAGGTAGCGGGCGGGCTCGCGGAGCGCCAGCAGCAGGAACTGCTCGCGCACGCGGGCGTGGAAGGCCTGCGACTCCGCCTCCAGGCGGTCCTCCCCCGCCCGGGAGGCGTCCCGGCCGCGGCGCTGCGCGGCGGTGGCGGGGTCGACGTCGAGCACGACGGTCAGGTCGGGCAGCAGCCCCTGCGTGGCCCAGGTGGACAGCTGCTCGACCTCGGCGGCCGGCAGCGCCCGCCCGGCGCCCTGGTAGGCCAGCGAGGAGTCCACGTAGCGGTCGGTGAGCACGACGGCGCCGCGGCGCAGACCGGGCCGCACGACCTCGGCGACGTGCTGGGCGCGGTCGGCGGCGAACAGCAGCGCCTCGGCGCGCGCGTCCAGCGGCGGGCGCTGCGCGGCGGCGTCCGCACCGGCCAGCAGCACCTCGCGCAGCGCGCGCCCGGTGGCCGTGCCGCCCGGTTCGCGGGTGACGACGACCTCGTGGCCGAGGCCGGTCAGCCAGTCGGTGAGCAGCGCGGCCTGGGTGGTCTTGCCCGAGCCGTCGCCGCCCTCGAAGGCGAGGAAGAACCCGCCGGCCTCGCGCACGGGGCGCTGCGCGGAGCCGGTGGCCGGCTGCGCCCGCCCGTCACCGTCGCCGTCGTCCCCGCCGCCGCGCAGGGCCCGCAGGAGGTCGGCGCGCAGGCTGGTGCCGCGCCGGTCGTCCATGTGCCGGTAGGCGAGCACGCCGGCGACGGCGGTGACCACCCCGGCCAGCGCCATCGCCAGCGCGGCGCCGGAGTAGGTGACCGACCAGTGCGGGCTGGGCGCGAGGGTGTGCTCGCCGAGCAGCTGCGCCACCCACGGCGCCACGAGCATCACGGCGATGATGACGACGCGGGTGCTGGAGCCGACGAAGGAGAACGTGCGCCCGCGCACGTCGTCGTCGACCTCCAGGCCGAGCAGCGTGTAGGCCGACACGTAGGCCAGGCCGGTGAACAGCCCCAGGGCCACGACGAACAGCGCGGCGACGACGATGTTCGCCACGAGCGCGACGAGCACGAGCGCCACCCCGGCCGCGGTCAGCGCCAGGCCGAACACGCGCCGCCGGCTGAGCCCGGCCAGCCGGCGCGGGCCCTGCCACACCCCCAGCGCGACACCGGCGAAGACGGCCATGACGACGACGCCGTAGCCGGGGTCGCCGGCGCCCAGGCCGGTGACGAAGGCGCGGCCCAGGCCCAGCACGACCCCGCCGGCGCCGAAGGCGACGAGCATCCCGAAGACCAGCCCGCGCAGCAGCGGGGAGGCGCCCACGAACCGCCAGCCCTCGACGATGTCGCGCCCGAGCGTGGGCGCCAGGCCGCCGGTGCGCACCCGCGGGGTGCGCGGGGGGATGTCCAGGCGCCAGATGACGGCGGCCGCGACGAGGAAGGTGAAGGCGTTGACGTACATCGCCAGGTCGGACTGGCTGCCGCTCAGGAAGGGCAGCACGTTGTCCAGGACGCCGGTGAGCAGGGTCAGCGCGATGAACGCCAGGCCCGCGACGGGTGCGGAGCCGTAGGTGGCCACCAGGCTGACCTGGTTGGCCACCTCCAGCTGGTGGGCGGGCACGAGGTTGGGCACCGTCGCGTCCTTGGCCGGCCCCCAGAACAGCGTCACCAGCTCGATGAGCAGCGTGGCGACGTACAGCCAGGTCAGGCTGCCGGCGATCGGGATGGACAGGAACAGCCCGAAGCGCAGCAGGTCGCCGACGACCATCGTGGCCCGGCGGTCCAGGCGGTCGGCCAGCGCACCGGCCAGGGGCCCGAGCAGCGCCGCCGGGGCCAGCTGCAGGACGAAGACCGTCGAGACGGCGACGCTGGTCTGGGTGGCGCTGCCGCCGGCCAGCTGGGTCAGGCCGGCGGCCGTCCCCAGCTTGGCGAGCATGCCCAGCCAGTCGCCGAAGCTGGAGAGCATCAGCGACAGCCACATCCGGCGGAAGTCGCGGTTGCCGGCCAGCAGCGCCCGGACGTCGTGGTCGGGAGCTGCGGCAGGTCTCACGCCGTCAGGGTAGATGCCTGCCCGGACAGCTCCGGTGCCGGCGACGCGGGCGCGGGCACCTCCGCGGGCACGCCCCGGCGGCCCCGCTCCAGCGAGCGGGTCAGGCGCAGCAGCGGCTGCTCCGCGAACCGGTGCGTCAGCGAGGCGGCGAGCACGCAGCCGGCGGCGACGGCCGCGACGACCAGCAGCTGGACGGCGACGCCGGCGCCCCCGCCGACCGGCGGCAGCAGCCGCGCCAGGACGATCGCCGCGAGCGTGATCGCGGGCACGTGCACCAGGTACAGCGAGTAGGAGGAGTCGCCGAGGCGGGCCAGGGCGGCCGGTACCCGCAGCCGTCCGTCGCGCTCCAGCAGCGCCAGGCCGGCGACGGCGAGCGCCGCGCCCGTCCCGACGACGAGCGCGCCGACGAGCGGGTCGCGCAGCAGCGGCCCCTGCGCGCCGAGGTCGGCCCAGGCGAGGACGAGGACCACCGCCCCCGCACCCAGCAGCGCCGCCCCGCCGCGGCGGGCGTGCAGCACCAGGCAGCCGGCGCCGATGCCCAGCAGGAACTCCAGGTTCATCGGGTTGAACCCGACGACCAGCCACGGCGAGGACGGGTGCGGCACCAGCAGGTGGCCGACGAGCACGACGGCCGCCCAGGCGCCCAGCACGCTCCAGGCCGCCCACCGGGCGCGCACGGCCAGGGCGAGGGCGAAGACGAGGTAGAAGCCCACCTCGTGCACGAGCGTCCAGCCCACCAGCAGCAGCGGCTCCCCGGCCTGCGGCAGCAGCAGGAAGGAGGCGGGCAGGCTGGTGGGCTCGCCGTTGCCGTGGACCAGCTGCGGCGCGGCCAGGACGACGGCCAGCAGCGCCAGCGAGACCAGCCAGTACAGCGGGTAGATGCGGCTGGCGCGCCGCCACGCGAAGCGGCCCAGCGACTGGCGGGGGGCCGCGCCGGTGAGCGCACCACCGGCCGTGACGACCATGACGAAGCCGCTGACGACGAAGAACAGGTCGACGCCGGTCATCGCCGGGTGCCACAGCGGGTCGAGCAGCGAGCGCCCGAACACCTTGTGCTCGAAGGCGGTGGGGCCGGCGAGGTGGACGACGACGACCATCGCGGCGGCGAGCGCGCGGACGGCCTGCAGGGTGGCGAGACGCCCTGGTGCGGGCGGGCGGGGTGTGGGCACGAGCGGGAACCCTGCCCGACCCCGCGCGGGCCCGGAGGGGATTTTCGCCCCGCTCACGGGGACGGCCGACCACCCCCGACGGTCCGTGCCGACGCCGTCACCGTGCGCCCCGCCCGTTCCGCGGTGGCCGGGTGCGCGCACGCGCCGGCCACCGCGGGCGGGGTCAGGACTCCGCGGCCGCCGTGCTCTTGGCCGCGGTCTTCTTGGCGGCGGCCTTCTTCGCCGGCGCCGCGGTCTTCTTCGCCGTGGTCTTCTTGGCGGCGGCCTTCTTGGCGGTCTTCTTCACCGGTCCCTTGGCGCGCTTCTCCGCCAGCAGCTCGGCGCCGCGCTCGGCGGTGATGGTCTCCGGGTCGTCGTCCTTGCGCAGGGTCGCGTTGGTCGTCCCGTCGGTGACGTACGGGCCGAACCGGCCGTCCTTGACGACCATCGGCTGACCGGACTCGGGGTCGGGACCGAGCTCCTTCAGCGGCGGCTTGGCGACCTGCCCGCGGCGCGTCTTCGGCTGCGCGTAGATCGCCAGCGCCTCGGGCAGCGTGATGGAGAAGATCTGGTCCTCGTCCGCGAGCGAGCGCGAGTCCGTGCCCTTCTTCAGGTACGGGCCGTAGCGGCCGTTCTGCGCGGTGATCTCGTCGCCGGTCTCGGGGTCGGTGCCGACCACGCGCGGCAGCGACAGCAGCTGCAGCGCCTGCTCCAGCGTCACCGTGTCCACGGACATGTCCTTGAACAGCGAGCCCGTGCGCGGCTTGGCCTTCGCGGCCTTCTTCGCGGTGCGCTTCTTCGGCGCCCCCTCCGCCTGCTGGGCGCGCTCGGCCACGGCCGTGGCGGGGGCGTCGTCCTCGATCAGCTCGGTGACGTAGGGCCCGTAGCGGCCCACGCGCGCCACGATCGTGCGGCCCGTCGCGGGGTCGGTGCCCAGGACGTTGTCGCCGTCGGACTGGGAGGTCAGCAGCTCGCGCGCCTTCTCCACGGTCATCTCGTCGGGGGCGACGTCGTCGGGGACCGAGGCCTTGAGCAGCTCGCCGGTCTCGGCGTCCGGGCCCTCCAGGTAGGGGCCGTAGCGGCCGACGCGCAGGACGATGCCCTCGCCGATCGGCACGGTGGAGATCTCGCGGGCGTCGATGGAGCCGAGGTCGTCGGCCAGGCCCTTGATGCCCTCCATGTTCGCCGGCGAGCCGTCGGAGCCGTCCGGGCCGCCGGAGCCGTCCGGCGGGCCCGCGGGACCGGCGGACCCGTTGGCCGGGCCGTCGGCGCCGAAGTAGAACCTCGTCAGCCAGTCGACGCGCTCGGCCTCGCCGCGCGAGATCGCGTCGAGGTCGTTCTCCATCCCGGCGGTGAAGTCGTAGTCGACGAGCTTGGGGAAGTGCTCCTCCAGCAGCCGGGTCACCGCGAACGCCAGCCACGTGGGCACCAGCGCGGAACCCTTGTAGCGCACGTACCCGCGGTCGACGATCGTGGAGATGATCGAGGCGAACGTGGACGGCCGCCCGATCCCCTTCTCCTCCAGCGTCTTCACCAGGCTCGCCTCGGTGTAGCGGGCGGGCGGGGTGGTCTCGTGGGCGTCGGTGGCCAGGGCGGTGGCGGTGAGCGCGTCACCCGCGACGACCTGCGGCAGCCGGCGGTCGGTGTCGTCACCGGCGTCCTGCTCGTCGCGGGTGGCGTCGCGGCCCTCCTCGTAGGCGGCCAGGAACCCGCGGAAGGTGATGATCGTGCCGGAGGCGGAGAACTCGGTGTCGCGCCCGTCGGCCGTCCGCGCGCCGACGCGGACCGTCGCGGTCGTCCCGCGGGCGTCCTGCATCTGCGAGGCGACCGTGCGCTTCCAGATGAGGTCGTAGAGGCGGAACTCGTCGCCGCGCAGCTCGCCGGAGACCTGGGCGGGGGTGCGGAAGGTCTCCCCCGCGGGCCGGATGGCCTCGTGGCCCTCCTGGGCGTTCTTCGACTTCGAGGCGTACACCCGCGGGGAGTCCGGCACGTACTCCGGCCCGTACAGCTCGCGGGCCTGCGCCCGCGCCGCCGACAGCGCCTGCGCGGACAGCTGGATGGAGTCGGTGCGCATGTAGGTGATGTAGCCGCGCTCGTACAGGCTCTGCGCGGTGCGCATCGCCTGGCGGGCGTTCAGCCGCAGCTTGCGGGAGGCCTCCTGCTGCAGCGTGGAGGTGATGAACGGCGCCGCGGGGCGGCGGGTGTACGGCTTCTCCTCCACCGCGCGCACCGCGAAGGAGGCGCCGGCCAGGCCGTCGACGAGCGCCTGCGCGGCGGCCACGTCCAGGTGGGCCACGTCGCGGGCCTTCAGCCGCCCGGTGTCGTCGAAGTCGCGGCCGGTGGCCACGCGCTTGCCGTCCACGCTGGTGAGGCGGGCGCCGAAGGCGGAGTCCCCCTCGGGGGCGAAGGTGGCGGTGACGTCGGCGTAGCCGGCGGCGCGGAAGGCCATCCGCTCGCGCTCGCGCTCGACGCACAGCCGGGTCGCCACCGACTGCACGCGCCCCGCGGACAGCCCGGCGCGCACCTTGCGCCACAGCACCGGCGACAGCTCGTAGCCGTAGAGGCGGTCCAGGATGCGGCGGGTCTCCTGCGCGTCGACGAGGCGGTCGTCGATGTCGCGCAGCTCGCGCGCGGCCTGCTGGATGGCCTCGCGGGTGATCTCGCCGAAGACCATGCGGCGGTAGGGCACGCGCGGCTCCAGCGCCTGCACCAGGTGCCAGGCGATGGCCTCGCCCTCGCGGTCGCGGTCGGTGGCGAGGATGAGCTCGTCCGCCTCGCGCAGCGCCCGCTTGAGGTCGTTGACCTTCTTCTTCTTGTCGTCGTCGACGACGTAGTAGGGCTCGAAGCCGTGCTCGACGTCGACGGCGAACTTGCCGTACGGGCCCTTCTTGACGTCCTCGGGCAGCTGCGAGGGCTGCGGCAGGTCGCGGATGTGGCCGTAGCTGGCCTCGACCTGGTAGCCCGGGCCGAGGTAGGTGGAGATCTTGTCGATCTTGCTGGGCGACTCGACGATCACCAGCCGGCGCAGTCCGTCACCGGACGTCGGGGATGCCTGGGACTTGCCCGCCACTGGTCCTGCCTCTCACCTTCGATCGCTGCCACCGCCGGGCGACTCGTCCGGCCCTCGCCGTCACGCCCTGCTGATGCACTCTCGCACGCCGCGGAGCCGCGCCGTGCGCCTTCAATGTCGCACGGTCCCCTCGCCGCCGTGCAACCCGCCGCGTCAGGGCAGCAGGAGCAGGCCGTCGGCGACGAGGTCGCGCACCCGGGGGAACAGGCGGGCGCGCACCGCGCCGACCTCCTCCTCGCCGAGCACCGCCAGACCCGCGCTGACCTGCGCCAGCGTCAGCTCCCCGTCGCACGCGCCGACCAGCCCCGCGAGGTCCCCGTCCACCTGCGCGACGTGGCGCAGGCCGCCGCCCTGGCGCAGCAGCACGATGCGCGGGTCCGGCTCCCCCGGGGTGTGGTACCGCTCGTCGGTGACGTCGGCGGCCACCCGCAGCGCCAGCTCGCCCAGCGCGTCGTCGTCGAGGACGGCAAGCCGGTCGTGCGCGGCCAGGCCGGCGGCGAAGACCTCCCCCAGCGGGTCCGTCAGGGGCGCCAGGTTCTCCTCGAAGCGGCGCAGCGGGGTCCCCGGCCGCTCGGGGCGGCGCAGCGTGACGACGCCGAAGCCGACGCCCGTGACACCGCGGGCGGCGAAGTCGTCCAGCCACGCCGCGTACAGCTCGTCGAAGCGCGGGCCGGGCTTCTGGCCGCCGTCGCGGATCCACGTCTCGGCGTACAGCGCCGGGTCGGCCACCTCGCGCTGGACGACCCAGGCGTCCAGGCCGGTGCCCTCCAGCCAGTGCTCCAGCCGCTGCGACCAGCTCTCGCCCTCGTGCAGCTCCCAGTTGCCCAGCAGCTGCGCGACGCCGCCGGGGGCCAGCACGTCGCCGACCCCGCCGACCAGGCGGGCCACCAGCGAGTCGCCGGGCATCCCGCCGTCGCGGTACTCGTAGGTCGGCACCGCGCCGGTGCGCGGGGTGATGACGAACGGCGGGTTGGAGACCACCAGCCCGAAGCGCTCGCCGTCCTCCACGGGCTCCAGCAGCGAGCCCTGCCGCAGGTCCAGGGCGACCTCGTTGAGCGCGGCGTTGACGGCCGCGAGGTCCAGGGCGCGCTCGGAGGTGTCGGTCGCGGTGACCCGGCGCGCGTGCCGGCTGGCGTGCAGGGCCTGGATCCCGCAGCCGGTGCCGATGTCCAGCACCCGCTCCACGGGCGTGCGGACCGTCGCCGAGGCCAGCGTCAGCGACGCCCCGCCGACGCCGAGGACGTGGTCGGCGGACAGCGCCTGCCCGGTGGCCAGCTCTCCGAGGTCGCTGACCAGCCACCACTCGGCCGCACCGGCCGCGTCGTCGACGGTGTACGGGCGCAGGTCCACCAGCGGGCGCACCTCGTCGTCGGGCCCCTCGCCGGCGGCGGCGACCAGGCCGAGGGCCTGCGCGCCCGCGGTGCCGGTGCGCGGCAGCGCGGCGTCCAGCTCCGCGCGCCGCACCGCCCGGCCCAGCGTGGCGCAGCGCAGCAGCACCGCGGCCGGCTCGCGCGAGCCCTCGGTGGCGCGCAGCGCCGGCAGCGGCTGCTCGCGCTCCAGCGCCGCCGAGGCGACGTCGCCGACGAGCTCGCCGACACCGTCGACGGTGTAGTTCGCGGCGCGCAGGTCCTCGCGCAGGCCGGCGAGGAGGGCACGGGGGTCGGGACCGGGGCTCACGCGGGAGGAGTCTGCCCGACGGCGCGCACCGGCGGCTCAACCGCCCGGGTCGGCCGCCCGGGTCGGGCGCCCGGGTCAGCCGTTCGGGCGGGCGTCCTGCACCGCGCCGCGCACGTCCAGCCCGTCGCTCCCGTCCAGCGCGCCGGCCGCGGCGCCACCCGCCGCGCCACCGGCGGGGGCGGACATGTCGACGCGGCGGTTCCGGCTGGTGACGACGGCGACGACGATGATGAGCGTCGCGACGGCGGCGATGCCGTAGCGGGCCCAGGCGTTGGCGTCGGCGCCGATGGACAGGGTCACCACGGCGGGCGCCACCAGCAGCGCCACGAGGTTCATCACCTTGATGAGCGGGTTGACGGCCGGTCCGGCGGTGTCCTTGAACGGGTCGCCGACGGTGTCGCCGATGACGGTCGCCGCGTGCGCCTCCGAGCCCTTGCCGCCGTGCCGGCCGTCCTCGACGATCTTCTTCGCGTTGTCCCAGGCGCCACCGGCGTTGGACAGGAAGACCGCCATGAGCACCCCCGCGGCGATCGCCCCGCCGAGGAAGCCCGCCAGCGGCGCGACGCCGAGGCCGAAGCCCACCGCGATGGGCGCGAAGGCGGCGAGCAGGCCCGGGGTGGCCAGCTCGCGCAGCGCGTCCCGGGTGCACAGGTCGACGACGCGGCCGTGGTCGGGGCGCTCGGTGCCGTCCATGATCCCGGGGTGCTCGGCGAACTGCCGGCGCACCTCCAGCACGACGGCCCCGGCCGAGCGGCCCACCGCGTTGACGGCAAGCCCGGAGAAGAGGAACACCACGGCCGCCCCGAGCAGCACCCCCACCAGCGTGGTCGGCGTGGAGACGGAGAAGTCGCCGATCGTGCGCTGCAGGTACTGCGAGGGCGCCTCGATGCCGACGGCCGCCTCGTTGATGCGGTTCACGACGGCGTCCTGGTAGGAGCCGAACAGCGCGGTCGCCGCCAGCACGGCCGTGGCGATCGCGATGCCCTTGGTGACGGCCTTGGTGGTGTTGCCCACCGCGTCCAGCTCGGTGAGGACCGCGGCGCCCTCCTCGTCGACGTCGCCGCTCATCTCGGCGATGCCCTGGGCGTTGTCGCTGACGGGCCCGAAGGTGTCCATCGCGACGATGACGCCGACCGTCGTCAGCAGCCCGCAGCCGGCCAGCGCGACGAGGAACATCGCCAGCGCGAGCACGCCGCCGGCGAGCAGGAAGGCCAGGAACACCGCCCCGGCGATGACGAGGGTCGTGTAGACGGCCGACTCCAGGCCCAGCCCGACGCCGGCCAGGACGACGGTGGCCGCACCGGTGGTCGAGGCGTCGGCGACGTCGTTGGTGGGCCGGCCGTCGGTGCCGGTGAAGCGGCCGGTGATCCACAGGATGAGGACGGCCAGCAGGATGCCGAGGAACACCGCGCCCAGCGCCACCGCGCGCGGGTCGCCCGCCAGGCCGGCGACGGTCTCGTCCGCGCCGGTCAGCTCGGCGAACGAGCCGGGCAGGAAGGCGAAGCAGGCGGCGGCCGTGCCGGCCAGGGCGATCGCGGCCGAGGCGTAGAAGGCGTTCTGGATGGAGGTCAGCCCGCTGACGCCGGGCCGGGCGCGCACCAGCAGCACGCCGAGGGCGGCGGTGATCGCGCCGATGGCCGGGACGAGCAGCGGCAGGACGAGGCCGTCCTCGCCGATGGCGGTGCTGCCGAGGATGACGGCCGCCACGATCGTCACCGCGTAGGACTCGAAGAGGTCGGCGGCCATCCCGGCGCAGTCGCCGACGTTGTCGCCGACGTTGTCGGCGATGGTCGCCGGGTTGCGCGGGTCGTCCTCGGGGATGCCCTGCTCGATCTTGCCGACGAGGTCGGCGCCGACGTCGGCGGCCTTGGTGAAGATGCCGCCGCCGACGCGCATGAACATCGCCAGCAGCGCGGCGCCGAAGCCGAAGCCCTCCAGGACGGTGGGCGCGTCGCGGCCGAAGACCAGCACCGCCACCGAGGCGCCGAGCAGGCCCAGGCCCACCGTGGTCATGCCGACGACGCCGCCGGTGCGGAAGGCCAGCCGCATGCCGCGCTCGCGCCCACCGGCCCCGGTGCGCGCGGCCGCCGCGACCCGCACGTTGGCCCGCACCGCCAGCGACATGCCCAGGTAGCCGATGGCCGCGGAGAAGCCCGCGCCCAGCACGAAGGCGCCGCTGCGCGCCGCCCGCAGGTCCCAGCCGTCGGCGGGCAGCGCCAGCAGCAGCAGCAGGACCGCGACGGCGAACCAGGCGAGGGTGCGGAACTGCCGGCGCAGGTAGGCGGCGGCACCGCTCTGCACGGCCCCGGCGATCTCGCGCATCCGCTCGGTGCCCTCGTCGGCGACGAGCACCTGCCGCCGGAAGACCCAGGCGGCCAGCAGGGCCAGCAGGGCGACGACGGCCACGGCGAGGACGATGCCCTGCGCTGAGCTGGAAAGGTTCTCCGACGCGGTCGGGGACATCCGTCCTCCTCGACGAGTGACGACCTTGCCACCGAGAGTAGGGCAGTGCCCCGGGGACGGCTACGCCCGCCGCGCCGCGCTCCTGCGGGGCCCGTCCCGGTGCTGCGCGCCGGGGAGCCCCCGGAGGATCAGGAGCCGCCGGCCTGCCGCGACCAGCTGAGGACCATGCCGCCCGCGGCGGCGGTCTGGGTGCTGGAGTCGGCCGTCCCCGCCATGAGCGCCATCGACAGCGGGTCGGTGGCGGCCAGGGAGCCGGCGGGCTCCTCCAGCGGGTCGCCGTGCTCGTCGCACTGCACGACCGTCACGTCCAGGCGGTCGTCGTCGTCGCACAGGCGCATGTCGACCAGCCCGACCTCCGCGGGGGCCGGCGACAGGCCGAGGCCCCCGCTCGCGGTGGGAGCGGGGGCGACGGCGCGGGCGCAGGCCTCGCCGATCGCGATCCGGATCTCGTCGAGCTGGTCCTCGCCGAACCCGGCGCGCCGGGCCACGGAGACCGCCACGAGCCGGGCGGTGCGGACGTGCTCGGCGAGCGGTGAGAACCGCAGGGCGACGGTGGGCACGGTCTCGGCTCCGGATCGCAGGCGACCTCAGGAGGTCGCGTTGGCCTCGTCGGCCGCGGTCGACGCGGCGATCGCGTCGGCGACGGTGTCGTGGATCGGGAAGACCTTGGTCAGCCCGGTGATGCGGAACACCTTCAGGATCTTCTCGCGCTGGCACACCAGGTGCAGGGACCCGTCGTGCGAGCGCACCCGCTTCAGGCCCCCGACGAGGACGCCGAGCCCGGTGGAGTCGAGGAACTCGACACCCTCCATGTCCACCACCAGGTGGTGGTGACCGGCACCCACGAGTTCGTTGAGGCGCTCGCGCAGGGTCGGTGCGGTGTACACGTCGATCTCGCCGGACACCTCGACGACGGTCCGGCCGCTCTCCTCGCGGCTGGTCACCGACAGGTCCACAGGACCCCTCCTCGCTGCTGGTCTGCTGCTCGCTGGTCGCGTGCAGGCGTTCGTGCGGTGCTCTTGCGGTGCTGCTGCGGAGCCGCTGGGAGCGGCTCCCCTGGCATTCAACCATCGCGGTGCGTGAGCGGCCTGTCCAACGAGGGCGCGTCCGGGGGCCGGGGGCCGCCTGGAGGACACTGGGCGCGTGGAAGCGCGCTGGCAGCACCTGCTCGACGCGGGTGCGCGCAGCGACCGGCTGCGCCACGTCGAGACGCTGCCGGCGCGCGCCGGGGAGCGGGTGCCGTGGCCGGGCTGGGCCGACCCGGACGTCGTCGCCGCGCTCGCCCGCAGCACCGGCGGCCTGCCCTGGCGCCACCAGGTCGAGACCGCCGAGAGCGTGTGGGCCGGGCGCTCCACGGTGCTCGCCGCCGGCACCGCCTCCGGCAAGTCGCTGGCCTTCCAGCTGCCGGTGCTGACCTCGCTGCGCCGCACCGCGCAGCAGGCGCCCAGCGGCAGGGGCGCCACCGCGCTGTACCTGTCGCCGACCAAGGCGCTCGCGGCCGACCAGGAGCAGCGGCTGCGCGGGCTCGGCCTCGACGACGTGCCCGGGCCGGTGAGCAGCACCTACGACGGCGACACCCCGCCGGAGGTGCGGCGCTGGATCCGCGAGCACGCCGCGCTCGTGCTCACCAACGTGGACATGCTGCACCGTTCGGTGCTGCCCGGCCACGAGCACTGGGCCAGCTTCCTGCGCCGGCTGCGCTACGTGGTCGTCGACGAGCTGCACACCTACCGGGGCGTCTTCGGCTGCCACGCGTCCGCCGTCCTGCGCCGGCTGCGCCGCGTCGCGGCCCGCTACGGCGCCGACCCCGTCTTCGTGCTCGCCTCCGCGACGGTCTCCGAGCCGGCGACGACCGCCCGGCGGCTCACCGGCGTGCCGGTGCACGCCGTCACCGTCGACACCTCCCAGCGCCCCGCCGTCTCCGTGGCCCTGTGGGAGCCGCCGCAGCGGCCCCCCGCCCCCGGTGAACCCGCCGGGAAGGTGCCCGAGCGCCGCACCGCGACCGCCGAGAGCGCCGACCTGCTCGCCGACCTCGTCCTCGACGGGGTCCGCACGCTGGCCTTCGTGCGCAGCCGCGCGGGCGCGGAGTCCGTCGCCGCCGGCGCCCGGCGGCGGCTGGCCGAGGTCGACGAGGACCTGCCGTCGCGGGTCGGCGCCTACCGCGGCGGCTACCTGCCCGAGGACCGCCGGGCGCTGGAGGAGGCGCTGCGCTCGGGGCGGGTGCTCGGCATGGCGACCACGAACGCCCTCGAGCTGGGCGTGGACGTCGCCGGGCTCGACGCCGTGCTGGTGGCCGGCTGGCCCGGCACCCGCGCCTCCTTCTGGCAGCAGGTCGGGCGCGCCGGCCGCCGCGGGGAACCGGCGCTGGGGGTGTTCGTCGCCCGCGACGACCCGCTGGACACCTTCCTCGTGCACCACCCCGAGGCGCTCTTCGGCGCCGGGGTGGAGGCCAGCGTCCTGGACCCGGACAACGCCTACGTCCTGGCCCCGCACCTGGCCGCCGCCGCCCAGGAGCTGCCGCTCACCGAGGCGGACCTGGACGCCTTCTCCCCCGCCGCGCGGGAGGTCGTCGACCTGCTCGTGGCGCGCGGGCTGCTGCGGCGCAGGGCGACCGGCTGGTACTGGACGCGCCGCGAGCGCGCCTGCGACCTCACCGACCTGCGCGGGGCCGGCGGCAGCGTGCGCATCGTCGAGGCGGGCACCGGCCGCGTGCTGGGCACCGTGGAGCGCACCTCGGCCGACGCGCAGGTGCACCGGGGCGCGGTGCACCTGCACCAGGGCCGCACCTACCTCGTCGACGAGCTGGACCTGGAGGAGTCGGTCGCCGTCGTGCACCCGGAGCCCGAGCCGGGGTTCACCACCCACGCCCGCTCCACCTCGGACGTGCGGGTGCTCCAGGTCGGCGCGCAGCGGCGGTACGGCCCGCTGGTGGTCTGCTCGGGGGTCGTCGAGGTCGGCAGCCGGGTGACGGGGTTCCTGCGACGGCGGACGGGCACGGGGCAGGTCCTCGGCGAGGAGAGCCTCGACCTGCCGCTGCGCACGCTGCGCACGCGCTCGGTGTGGTGGACCCTCGACGCCGACGCCGCCGCGGCGGTGCTCGGCGACGCCACCCGCCTGCCGGGTGCGCTGCACGCCGCCGAGCACGCCTCGATCGGGCTGCTGCCGCTGCTGGCCACCTGCGACCGCTGGGACCTCGGCGGGCTGTCGACGCCGCTGCACCCCGACACCGGCCTGCCCACGGTCTTCGTCCACGACGCCGTCCCCGGCGGCGCGGGCTTCGCCGACCGCGGCCACGAGCGCGTCGCGGACTGGCTGGGCGCCACCCGCGACGCCGTGCGCGCCTGCCGCTGCAGCGACGGCTGCCCGGCCTGCGTGCAGTCGCCCAAGTGCGGCAACGGCAACGAGCCCCTCGACAAGGCCGGTGCGCTCGCCGTCCTGGAGCTGCTGGTCGGCTCCCTGGGCGCTCACCGGGACCCCTCCGCCGAGACCGCCTCCGTCGCCTGACCGGCCCGGGCCCGCGCCACGGCCTCGCCGAGCGCGGCCAGCGGGCCGACCGGCAGCACCGCGGCGCTCACCGCGACCGACCCGTCGCCGCCCACCGCGCAGCCCACCACCCGGGCCCCGTGCGCGAGCAGCACGGCGGCCGCCCGCTCGCACGGCGCACCGCTCGCCCGGCCGGCGAGCACGTCGGCGCCGGCCAGCGCGGCGAGGTCGGCCGCCGACTCGGCCCGGTGCCGGGCCAGCACGGCCGAGGACAGCCCCAGCACGCCGAGGCCGACGCCGAGCAGCGCGGCGCAGACCGCGAGCACCAGGACGCTGCCGGACCCGCGGTCGCGGGGCCCCCGCGTCACGACGCCTCACCTGCCCGTTCCCCGGCCACGTCCCGCACCGCCTGCACCCCCGCGGCCTGCACCCCCGCGGCCTGCACCCCCGCGGCCTCCACCGCCGCCGTCGCCGTGCCGCGCGCCAGGACGTCCCCGCCCCACGGCCCGGCCAGCGACTGCCGCGAGCTGACCTCGACGACGACCGTGCCGGCACCGGCGCGGACCACGACCGCGGCGCCGCGCGGGGCGAGCGCGGCCGCGGCGGCCCGCACCACGGCGGGGTCCTCGCCCCGGGCGGCGGCCCGCGCCGCCGCCCGGGCGGCGTCGACGCAGCCGACCTGGGCCAGGACCACCCGGCCCGCCGCGAGCACCACGGCCAGCAGCACCACGAGCGCGGGCAGCGCGAGGGCGAACTCGGCGGTCACCGACCCCCTCTCGCGCCGGCTGCGCGGGCACCGGGTGCGCCTCCCGCCGGTGCGCCTCACGCGAGCGACAGCGCCTGCTGCACGATCCGCACGAGCATCCCGCGCACCTGGTCGCTGCTGAGCACCGCGATGAGCAACCCGGCGAACCCGCAGGCGGCCAGCGTCGCCATCGCGTACTCGGCCGTCGCCATCCCCGCGTCCGGCGGCGGCGGGGCGCCCTCCCGCGCCCGCCCGGCGCAGCGCTCGGTCCCCCGCCCGGTCGTGCCGACCTGGTCGTCCACGTGTCCTCCTCCTGCCCGGCGCAGCGGCCGGTCCGCGGGCCGGTGCTCCCGGCCCGCTGCCACTGTGGGCGGCCACCGGGGCACCGGCGGCGCGCCCGCCGGCGCTGTGGACGCGGCCCGCCCGTGCCCGCGCTGTGGGGACGACGGCGGCGACCCGCCGGGCCGCTCAGCCGCCCAGCAGCTCGCCCGCCAGCGTCAGCACGACCGGCACGACGCCCAGCAGCAGGAACGAGGGCAGCGTGCACAGCCCCAGCGGCAGCACCAGCAGCGCGGACAGCCGCGCGGCCGCCGCCTCCGCCGCCCACCGCCGCTCCGCGCGGGCCGAGGCCGCCGCGGAGACGAGCAGCGAGGCGGCGGGCGCGCCGGTGCGCGCGGACAGCAGCAGCGCGTCGGCCAGCGGCCGCCAGCGGTCGCCGCACTCGCCCTCCAGCGCGCTCCAGGCGGTCCAGGGGTCCCCGCCCCAGGTCAGCTGCACCGCCGCCCGGCGCAGCGCGGCGGGCACGGCGGGACCCGCCTGCGCACCCCGGCCGGCGTCCTCGAGCGCGTCCAGGGCGGCCTCGAGGGCGCGGGCGGGCGGCAACCCGGCCTGCACCCCGGCCGCCACGAGGTCGAGCACCAGGGCGACGTCCGGCTCGGCGGAGGCGGCAGCGGCGCGCCGCCGGGCGGCGCCCACCGCGCGCACCGCCTCCCGCACCCCGCGGACGGCGGCGGCGGCACGGGCACGCGGTCCACCGCCACCCGCTCCACCCGGACCACCCGCTCCACCCCGACCACCCGCACCACCGCCGGCGCTGAGGACCGCCGCCGCGAGCAGCGCGGCGACGAGGACGGCAGCGCCCGCACCGCTCACCGGGCGGCGCGCTCGGCGCCGCGCACCAGCCGGGCGCTCCAGGCCCGCCCGAGCACGAGCAGAGCGGCCCCCAGCAGCGCGCTGAGGCGCCCGGGCGCCGACCCGAGCAGCGCCTCCCAGGGCGGCGCCCCCAGCGCGGCGCCGAGCGCCAGGCCGAGCAGCGGCAGCAGCGAGACGGTGCGGGCGCTGACGGACGCCCCGGCCAGCGCGGTCCGCACGGCGGCCCGCGCCGAGGCGTCGGCGCGCAACCCCGCCGCACTCGCCTCGAGGACCTGCGCGGCGGGTGCACCGGTGCGCTCGACGAGCTCCCACACGGCGCGCACCCCGAGCGGCGCGGTGGCCGGCGGGCCGGCGGGAGGCACCGGATCGGCGCGGGCCCCGGCGGTGGTCCCTGCGGTGGCCCTCGCGGTGGCCCCCGCGGCGGCCCCGTCGGTGCTCTCGGCGGGCGGCGCGGCGTGGTGCCACACGAGCGCGGGCGGCACCCCGGCGCGCAGCAGCGCCGCCGCGCGCTCGGCGAGCCGGGCGCCGGCCAGCAGGGCGTCCTCCTGCCGCGGCCGGGGCCGCCGCCGGCGGTGCGGGCGGCCACCGCCGCGGGAGGGGCCCCGGGCACCGGGGGCAGCGGCGGGCGCCGACACCAGGACGGCGGCTCCGAGCAGGGCACCCGCCAGCAACCCGGTCGCGCTCACGCCGGCCCACCCGCTCCGTCGGCGACGCCGTCCGGCTGCCCGTCCGCGCACCCGTCCGCGCACCCGTCCGCGCACCCGTCCGCACCGGCGAGCGCCTCGGCGCCCAGCCGGGCGGCCAGCACCTCCCAGCCCGGCGCGCGGTGCGGGCGGCCCGCGCGGTCCAGGACGAGCGCGGGCACGACGCGGGCGCGGCCGCCGTCGTCGGCGACGACGACGGCCACCTCCGCCAGAGCGCGTCGCCGCCCCCGCCGCGCCACGTGCAGCACGACGTCGACCCCGGCGAGCAGCTGGGCGTCGACCGCCGCCGCGGACAGCCCCGCGGCCGCCGCGAGGGCGTGCAGGCGGGCGGGGACGTCGGCCGCCGTGTTGGCGTGCAGCGTCCCGGCGCCCCCGGCGTGCCCGGTGTTGAGCGCGGCGAGCAGGTCGCGCACCTCCGCGCCGCGGCACTCGCCGACGACGAGGCGGTCGGGGCGCATCCGCAGCGCCTGGCGCACCAGCACGTCCAGCCCCACCGCGCCGCGGCCCTCGACGTTGCCGTGGCGGGCCTCCAGGCGCACCACGTGCGGGTGGTCCGGGCGCAGCTCGCCGGAGTCCTCCACGAGGACGATGCGCTCGCCGGGGCCGACCAGTCCCAGCAGCGCCTGCAGCAGCGTCGTCTTGCCCGCACCGGTGCCACCGCTGACCAGCAGCGACAGCCGCCTCCCCACGACGGTGCGCAGCAGCGGCTCCCACGCCGGCGGCACCGCGCCCGCCGCCACCAGCTCGGGCAGGCCGAAGCGGCGCACGGCCGGCACCCGCAGGCTCAGGTGCGTGCCGTCGACGGCCAGCGGGGGCAGCACGGCGTGCAGCCGGGTGCCGTCCGCCAGCCGGGCGTCGGTGAAGGGGCTCGCCTCGTCGAGGCGGCGGCCGGCCCCGGCCGCCAGGCGCACCGCGAGCGCCCGCACCTGCTCCTCGCCCTCCAGCCGCACCGGGGCCGGCCGCAGGCCGGCGCCGTCGTCGACCCACACCTCGCCCCCGCCGTTGACCAGGACGTCGGTGACGCCGGGCACGCGCAGCAGCGGCTGCAGCGGCCCGGCGCCCGTGAGCGCGGCGCGCACGTCGTCGACGAGCCGCAGCAGGTCCGCGGCGCCCAGCACGACCCCCTGCGCGGCGGCGGCCGCGGCGACGGCGTCCGGGCCCGGCGGGGTGCCGGCGGCGGCGAGCCGCTCGCGCACGCGCACCACGAGGTCGCCGGCGGGGATCACCACGGCGCGGGCGCCGAGGCGGTCGCCGACCAGGTGGCCGCCCAGTCGCCGGCGCAGGCCAGCGCGAACGAGCGCAACGGGCTGCGCCGGCCGGTGGGCGGGCCCTCACCGCGCTCCAGGGCGGCCTCGAGGTCGCGCTCGGGGCGCAGCACACCCGCCAGCGGGGCGCCGACGGCGTCCGCGACGTCCTCCGCGTCCGTCCCCGCCCCGAGGTCGCGCACGACCAGGCGCACGGGCGGGGCGGACGGCCCGGTGCGCAGCTCGTCGACGACCGCGCACGCCGCGGCGGCCGCCCGGGTGCTCGCGGGCACCACGACGAGCACCTCCTCGCAGCCGCCCAGGCGGCCGTGCAGCTCGGGCAGGCCGGCGCGGGGGAGGTCCAGGACGGTGGCCGCGAAGGTGCGCCGGGCGGCGTCGGCGACGGCCGACAGCGCCGTCGGGCCGGGGGTGCCGGGCACCCGGCGGTCCGCGGCGAGCACGTGCAGCCCCGCACCGGCGCGCACGGTGGAGCGCAGGACGTCCGGGCGCAGCCGGCCGCTGACCGCGGCCAGGTCCCCCCAGCGCAGCCCCGGCAGCGCGTCGGCCCCCAGCAGCAGGTCCGCACCGCCGGAGCGGGGGTCGGCGTCCAGCAGCAGGCAGTCGCCCGTCGTCTCGGCCAGCGCCAGCGCCAGGGCCGCGGCCAGCACGCTGGCCCCGGCGCCGCCGCAGCCGCCGACCACCCCGACGCAGCCGGCGGCCGCGGCACCGGCCGCGGTGTCGGCGAGCGCCTCCAGCAGCCAGTCCTGCGCCTGCGGCAGCAGCACGGCGTGCTCGGCGCCCAGCGCGGAGGCCGAGCGCCACCAGGCGTCGGCCGCGGGCGCGGTCCCGACGACGACGAGGCGGCTGCCCCCGCCCAGGCCCGCCACCGCGGCGGCCGGGACGTCGGCGTCCACGAGCACCAGGCCGGGCGCGGCACGGCCGGAGGGCCCGGCGGTGCCCTCGGCGGGCTGCTCGACCGGAGCGCGCCGCAACGGGCAGCCGGCGGCGGCGGCCAGCCGGGCGACGGCCTCGGCGAGGTCGTCGTCGCCGGTGATCAGCAGGGCGCTGCCGGCGGGTGCGCGGTGGTCGGGGGGCGCGGGGCGGGCTCGGCGACGGGCGGGCACGGGGTCTCCTCACGGGGTCGGGAGGACCCACCGTGGCCGCGGCCGCGACGGCGCCGTCGCGGTGCACCGCACCGGTGTGGAGGAGGGCAGGAGGTGCGCGTCTGTGGAGACCGCGGGTGGTCCTCGACCGGCCGTGGAAGAGCGACGGCCCCCGCTGGGGGGGAGCGGGGGCCGTCCACGGTCCGGCTCGGGGGGGATGAGCCGGGCCGCATGTAGCCCACAGGGCGTACTGCTGCATCTTCACCCCTGGTGGGCTCCCCTGGCAATTCCTCCGGGCGAGTTGGTGGGAGATTTCGTGGCGCCGGGCGGGACGGGGTCCTCCGCACCCTCACGGCACCTGCACAGCAGGGGTGCCGCGACGCCCTCCCGGCGCTGCCGCGGCGTGCTCAGGGGATCCCCAGGCGGTCCTCAGGAAGCGCCGGTCGCCGCGACCCGCCGCAGGAAGTCCGCGGCCAGCGGGGCGGCCACGCTCCCGCCGCTGGCGCCCTCGGTGACGAAGACGGCGAACGCCAGCCCGCCCTGGTACCCGATGGTCCAGGCGTGCGTCGCCGGCGGGACGTCGGTGCCGTGCTCGGCCGTGCCCGTCTTGGCGTGCACCGGCTCCCCGGGCACCCCCGCGAGCACCGTCGCCGTCCCGCCGGTGACGACGTCGCGCATGAGGCCGCCGACGGTCGCCAGCGCCGCCGGGTCCGCCGCCGACGGGGGCGCGGGCGGCGGCGCGGGAGCGGGGTCGAGCACGACGGCGGGCAGGCGCAGCTGCCCGGCGGCGACCGAGGCGGCCACGACGGCCATCGCGAGCGGGCTCACGAGGGTGCGGCCCTGCCCGAAGCTGGCCGCCGCGAGGTCGACGGCCGACTCGGCGGCCGGGACGCTGCCCGCGTACGCCTCGACGCCGGTCGCCCACTCCACGCCCACGCCGAGCTGGGCGGCGGCCGCGGGCAGCGCGTCGTCGGCCAGGCGCGGGCTGAGGCTGGCGAAGGCCGTGTTGCACGAGAGGGCGAAGTCGGTGCGGAAGGGCACGTCGCCGAACGCCTCGTCCTCGAAGTTGGAGAACGAGCGGCCCTCGACGGTGTAGGTCGGCGTGCACGGCACCGTCTCGGCGACGTCGAGCCCGTCGGCCAGCAGCGCCAGCGTGGTGACGACCTTGAACGTCGAGCCCGGCGGGAACCGGCCGGTGAGGGCGCGGTCGCCGCCGTCGGCCGGGGAGTTCGCGACCGCGAGCACCTCACCGGTCGCGACGTCGACGGCGACCAGGGCCGACGGCGAGGCGGCGGCCGCGAGGGTGTCGTCGGCGGCCTGCTGCACGGCGGGGACCAGGCTGGTGCGCACGGGTTCCCCCGGCTGCGGTTCGGCCCTGAACAGCTCGGTGGAGGCGGCGTTCGCCCCGCCCCGCGCGCTGACCACGACGCCGACCCGGCCGGCGAGGCGTTCGTCGTAGGCGGCCTGCAGGCCCGACGAGCCGGCCAGGTCACCGGCGGCGTAGCGGCCGCCGGAACCCTCGACGGTCTCCGCGGTGACCTCCCCGACGGAGCCCAGCAGGGCGCGGGCGAACGCGCGGGTCGGCGCCAGCGGCCGCGTCGACTCGCGGAACACCGTTCCCGGCAGGGGTTGCAGCACATCGCGCTGGGCGTCGTAGTCGCTGCGCCGCAACGTGATGACGTCCACGAACGCATCGGGGTCGGCCTGCCGCACGCGGGTGGTGAGCGCGTCGGCGTCGATGCCGAGCGCGGTGGCCAGGGCGGCGGCGGTGGCCGCGGGGTCCGGGGTGCGCGAGGGCTGCACGCCGACCTGCACGACGGGCGTCTCGGTGACCACCGGGGAACCGTCGCGCCCCAGGACGTCGGCGCGCGGCGGCTGCTCGCGCTCCACCGCGAGCGCCGCCCCGTCGGCGAGCGCGGGGTGCAGCAGCGCCGGTTCCCACACCGGGCGCCAGGTGCCGTCGTCGCCGCTGCGCAGCAGGCGGGCGGTGCTGGTGTAGCCGAACACCGCGCCCGCGGGTGCTCCCGCGGCGGCCGCGAGGTCGAACGAGACCCGCAGCGCCGCCGACGCCGCACCGTCGGCGGCCTCGTCGAGGTCCACCGCCTCCACGGCCACCGACGGGGCCGAGCGGGCCAGGGCGCCCAGCAGGCGCTCCTGCTCCGCGGCGAGGTCGGCGGGCGGCTGGGCGCTCCCGGGGGCGGCGGTGAACTCGACCTCCGCCAGGCGCCCCCGGGACCAGGCGGCGGCGAGGGCGTCGGCGGCGGCGCGGGCACCGCTGCCGTCCCCGCGCTGCGCGCGCCACCACAGGGCGCCGCCGCCGGCGGCCGCGGCCGCGGCGACCGCCGATCCGGCCACGACGGCCCGCCGCCGCGGCCGGCGGCGTCCTGGCTGGTCAGCGGCCCGGGAGGGGGCGGCGGCCGCCTCGTGCGAGGCGGCGGGGCCGGGCTCGCGGGGACCGTCGGGCGAGGGGGTGCGGGCGTCGGAGCTCATCGGACGTGATGCTCGCACGCTGCGGCTGCTAGCCTGCGGTGTGTTGGAGGTGTCGCCTAGTCCGGTCTATGGCGCCCGCCTGCTAAGCGGGTTGGGGGCTACAACCCCCTCGCGGGTTCAAATCCCGCCACCTCCGCCGGGTCGAAGGCCCCGGTCGCCCAGCGCGACCGGGGCCTTCGTCGTCTCCGCCCCGCCGCCGGGGACCCGCCCGGGCACGGCACGCAGCGCATCACGCCTCGAGAAGCGTTGCGCTGCAACCGATTGGTGAGGACGGCGTCGGACCGCTACAGTAGTCCTCGACGGCGCGCCGAGCGCGCCGCCGGCGCCCGTAGCTCAACGGATAGAGCATCTGACTACGGATCAGAAGGTTAGGGGTTCGAATCCCTTCGGGCGCACCTCCGCTCTCCCGCCCCTGACAGGGGCTCTCGCGCCTCGCGCACCCCCTCCCGGCCCGGCCCCTCGCGGCCACCGACCGGGACCAGCCCCTCCTCCGCGCCTGCCACCGTGAGGCACCGCCGGGCGCGCCCCCTCCCCGCGGGTGCGCCGCACCTGCCCCGGCCACCGCGCTCCGGTCCCACCCCACCGGTGCACCCGCAGCACCACCCACCCGCAGCGCCACCCGGGCGGCCGGGAGCACCGGAGCGGTGGCGAGGACCGGGAGCGGGCCGACCCGGCCGCGACCCCGCCGGCCGCGACCCCGCCGCTCGCGGCGGCCCGCGCACCGGGCGCAGCAGCGCTCACCCCGCGCGGGTCCACCGGCGGGCACCCCGGCGGGCACCGTCGAGGAGGTCCCGAGGAGACCCCGTGACGACTCCACGAGGCGTTCCCGACGACGGCGCGAAGGACGGCGCGAGGGACGGCGCGAAGGACGGCGCGAAGGACAGCGCGAAGGACAGCGCGAAGGACAGCGCGGAGGCGACGCGGAAGCGGCGCGGGGAGTGCGCAGCGGGCGGTGCGGTTCGGGAACCGCCACGAACGCCTTCCGGTCACCGCCCGGCGGGGCCGTCGCGGCGGGTTTCACGGGTGCGCGGCGCTGAGGGCCGGCGGTGGATCGGCGGTGAGAAGTCCGGGAAGCGGGAACGGGAACCCGCACCGGAAGTGCGGGGCACATGACGCACATCATGCAGAGGCGACAACTGCCGGTAGAAGGAGAACTCGAACGGAGAATGCCCTCTCCTCTCGATGCGCGAACTCCTCGACAACTGTGGTTTCATTGCTTCAGCATTGATCACCCTCTTATCCCAGGAGCCCAGCATGGCAAGTCACGACGTTGCACTGAAGGTGGCCACCGAACTGCCCGTCGGTGCCGTCGACCTCGAGATCCCCGTGAAGCGGAACGGTCGCCGCATCGGCACCTTCACGGTCAACGCGAACGGCGTCTCGTGGAACCCCTCCACCACGCGCCCCGCGACGAACGTCTCGTGGGAGGACCTGCCCGCAGCCCTCGCCGGTTCCGCGGCTCCCGCCGCGGCCGCCCCCGCCAAGAAGGCGGCTCCGGCGAAGAAGGCCACCCCGGCCAAGAAGACCGCGAGCAAGAAGACCGCCGCGGCCCCGGTCGAGGAAACCCCCGCTCCCGAGGCGCCGGCCCCCGCGGCCGAGACCGCTCCGGAGCCCACCCCGGCTCCGGCCCCGGCGGCGAAGAAGACCGCCAAGTCGGCCACGAAGTCGGCCACGAAGTCGGCCTCCAAGACCGCGACGAAGACCGCCGCGAAGACCGACGAGAAGCCCGCGGCCAAGACCGCGGCCAAGACCGCGACGAAGACCGCCACCAAGTCCGCGGCCAAGAAGGCCGCCCCCGCGGCGGCTCCGGCGGCGAGCGGCGGCTCCGTCGACGCGCGCGCCGTGCGCCAGTGGGCTGCGGAGAACGGCATCGCCGTCGCCCCGCGCGGCCCGATCTCCACCACCATCATCGACCAGTTCCGCGCCGCCCAGGGCTGACGCGCACGCTGTTCACGCCGAAGGGGCGGGGTCCTCGGACCCCGCCCCTTCGGCGTCCCCGGGCACCGGCGCCCGGTGCCCGGCCGCGTCAGCGACGCCGGCGGGACAGCGCCCTGCGGGCCAGCTGACGCACCCGCCGGCCCAGCGGCCGCCCCACCTCCACCACCCCGACCTCGCCGAACAACTGCTCGCAGATGCGCACGTAGACCTGGTCGGGCATCGGCAGCCGGTCGACGTGGCTGAGCGCCCGGTCCTGACCGGCGGATTCCATGACGAGCTCGCCGTAACCGAGCAGGCGGCCGGCGAGCGAGCGGTTGTAGCTCATGTCCGTCACCTTCGACAACGGCATCATCGCGACCTGCCGCCGGAAGACCCCGTAGGTGAGCAGGAGCCGCCGGTCGGTGGCCATGAACCAGTCGTTGCGCCACAGCATCCACTTCCAGACCGCACGCGCCAGCAGGAACGACCACAGCGCGAACAGCGCGTTCGGCAGGTGGGGGACGTCGTGCAGCCGTTCGAGCAGCCACAGCAGCACCGCGAAGCCGGCGATGCAGCTCGTGACGGGTTCGGCGAGCACCACCAGGTGCCGGCGCAGGCAGACCAGGCGCTTCTCGGTCCCCAGCACGTAGCGGTCCACCGCCTCGGGCGGCCGCTCCCACAGCGGGTCGGCCTCGACCACCTCCACGGTCGTGAGCAGCACCTCGTCGCCCGCGCCCTCCAGCACCTCCACGCCGGCCGCGCGGCCGTCCCCGTCACGGCCGTCCCCGTCGCCGTCGTCGGCGCGCTGCGGGGCCGCGGCCGCGGTGGACGTCGTGGAGCCGTGCCCGTCGGCGCCGCCCGGCCCGTCCGCGGGCCCGTCGTCCAGCTGCCAGGTGCCGTCGTCGCGCTTGCGCAGCCGCGCGCCGGAGAGCAGGAGCAGTTCCCTGGGCGGCTCGTCCGGGTCCTGCCGGTGCTCGTGCGCGGCCACGGTCAGCCCAGCAGGCCGTCGAAGAAGTCGCCGATGCTCGCGACGATCGTTCCCAGCGATTCACCGACGGCGCGGACGAATCCCGCCGCCTGCTCCGGAGCGCGGTACACCGCGTACAGCGCGAAGACGATCAACACCCACCACAGAACCCGGCGCCACTTCACGGCCGGCTCCTTCCCGCGTTCCCCCGAACGCCACTCGTGACCACGCTGAGCCCGTGAGGAGATCACGGCGGGCCACATCCTGCCGGAAGGGTGCGGGCAGCACGAAGCCCCGCGCCGGGGCCGGGCGGGGCTTCGTGGTGGGCTCGCGCTGGAGCAGGTCGGAGCGGGTCGTGCGGGCGGGTCCCGGGGCGGGCCCGCCGCGCGGCTCAGACGACGCCGTAGAGGCGGTCCCCCGCGTCGCCGAGGCCGGGGACGATGTAGCCGTTCTCGTCGAGGCGCTCGTCGACGGCCGCGGTGACCACGGTCACCTGGGCGTGCGCGTCGAACGCCTGGCGCACGACCTCCAGCCCCTCGGGAGCGGCCAGCAGGCAGATGGCGG
The DNA here is from genome assembly GCF_050871885.1 of Kineococcus aridisoli. Classification (NCBI taxonomy): domain Bacteria; kingdom Bacillati; phylum Actinomycetota; class Actinomycetes; order Kineosporiales; family Kineosporiaceae; genus Kineococcus; species Kineococcus aridisoli. Next base: position 47,336 of record NZ_JBJLSF010000026.1, read on the forward strand.
TCACGTCCCGCGCCCCGCGCTCCAGCAGGTAGGTGATGGAGGCCACGAGGGTTCCGCCGGTCGCCAGCATCGGGTCGAGCACGAAGCAGTGCCGCCCCGACAGGTCGTCGGGCAGCCGGTTGGCGTAGGTCTTGGCCTGCAGGGTCGTCTCGTCGCGCAGGAGGCCGAGGAACCCGACCTCGGCGGTCGGCAGCAGCCGCACCATGCCGTCGAGCATGCCCAGACCGGCGCGCAGGATCGGCACGACGATCGGCTTGGGCGAGCGGATCCGCACGCCCGTGGTGGGCGCCACGGGCGTCGTCACCGGGTGCGGCTCCACCGCGACGTCACGGGTCGCCTCGTAGGCCAGCAGGGTGACCAGTTCGTCCGCGAGGCGGCGGAACGTCGGGGAGTCGGTCGTCCGGTCCCGCAACGCGGTGAGTTTGTGGGCGACGAGCGGGTGGTCGATGACGGACAGGCGCATGGGAGCCAAAAGTAGTCGTGCCGGGCCGTGCTGGCCGCCTCCGCGCCGGGACGTGCTGGCCGCCTCCACGGCCGGGCTGCCACGATGGGTCCGTGGCGTACTTCACCGCAGTGCTCTCCCCCGAAGGCTCCGGCGACGACCGCGACTGGCGGTCCGTGGACGTCGACCTGGAAGCCGGCTCCCCCGACGAGCTCGCCGACGTGCTGCGCGGCGCGGTCGACGGCGACGACCCCGTCCTCGCGGTCCTCGAGCGCGAGGACGAGTGGTTCGCGCTCGTGCGCACCGACGGCGACGGCGATGCGCGGGTGTTCGTCTCCGACGCCGTCGCCGCGGCCGACAGCGCCTACGCGCCGCTGTTCGCGGAGCTGCCCGCCGCCGGCGAGCTGGCGACCGGCGCGGCGGGCGCCGACGACGAGGCCGCCGACGACGAGGAGGACGAGGAGGAGGCGGTGGCCGAGGAGGCCGCGGGCCCGGGCACGCTCGTCGAGGACGTCTGGGCGGGCGATCCGGAGCTGCTGGCCGACCTGGGCTGCCCCGCCCGGGTCCTGCTGCGGCTGGCCGCCTCCGGCGAGGACCCCTCGGCCGCCACGGTCGAGATCGGCGAGCTGCTGGGCTTCGCCGACGTCGTGGAGTCGCTGCGCTGAGCGCGCTGGCCGTTCCCGCGCCGTGGGAACGGTGGATGCGCCTGGCCCTGGCCGAGGCCGAGGCCTGCCGCGCCAGCGGCGACGTGCCCGTGGGGGCGGTCGTCGTCGACGAGGCCGGGCGGGTCCTCGGCCGGGGCCGCAACGAGCGGGAGGCGGCCGGCGACCCCACCGCGCACGCGGAGGTCCTGGCGCTGCGCGCGGCGGCCGCGGCCCGCGGCGAGTGGCGGCTGAGCGGCTGCACGCTCGTGGTGACCCTGGAACCGTGCACGATGTGCGCGGGCGCGACCGTGCTGGCCCGCGTCGACCGGCTCGTCCTCGGTGCGTGGGACCCGCGCTTCGGGGCGGCGGGCTCGCTGCGCGACGTCGTGCGCGACCGGCGCCTCAACCACGTCGTGGAGGTGGCCGGCGGCGTGCTGGCGGACGACTGCGAGCGGCTGCTCGACGACTTCTTCGCCGAGCGCCGCGGGTGAGCGGAGCACTTCCCCGGTCCGTGTAAGGTTGACCACGGTGGTGTGTCCGAGCGGCCTAAGGAGCACGCCTCGAAAGCGTGTGAGGGGGCAACTCCTCCGTGGGTTCAAATCCCACCGCCACCGCCGCAGGGCGAAGGCCCCGGACCCGGCAGGGTCCGGGGCCTTCGTCGTCCCCGGACCGGCTGCCCCGCACGCCTACCGCTGCGGGGCGCTCGCCGCGGCGATCTCCCGCTGCGCCCACGCGCCGACGTCACCGCCGGTCATCGCCAGCGCCAGCAGGTCGGGGAAGGCGTCCGGGGTGCAGGCGAAGGCCGGGACGCCGAGGGCGGCCAGCGCGGCCGCGTTCTCCCGGTCGAAGGCGGGCGCACCGCTGTCGGACAGGGCCAGCAGGACGACCACCTGCACGCCGGCGGCCTTCATCGCTGCCACCCGCTTGACCATCTCCTCGCGGACACCGCCCTCGTAGAGGTCGCTGATGAGGAAGAACAGCGTGTCGGCGGGGCGGGTGATGCGCTCCTGCCCGTAGGCGATGGCGCGGTTGATGTCGGTGCCGCCGCCCAGCTGCACGCCGAACAGGACGTCGACGGGGTCGGCGAGGGACTCGGTGAGGTCGACGACCTCGGTGTCGAAGGCGATGAGCGTGGTCTTCAGGGTGCGCATCCTCGCCAGCACCGCGCCGAACACGCTCGCGTACACGACGGACTCGGCCATCGAGCCGGACTGGTCGATCTCCAGGACGACCTCCTTGGCCACCACCTGCTGGCGGCGGCCGTGGCCGATCAGCCGTTCGGGGACCACGGTGCGGTGCTCGGGCAGGTAGTGGGCGAGGTTGGCGCGGATCGTCGCGCCCCAGTCGACGTCGTGCAGCCGCGGCCGGCTGGTGCGGGCGGCGCGGTCGAGGGCCCCGGCCACCGCGGAGGTGGTGCGGTCGGCGACGCGGGCCTCGATCTGGCGCACGACCTCGGCCACGACCTGACGGGCCGTCTCCTTGGTGCGCTCGGGCAGGACGCGGCTGAGGCTGAGCAGGGTGCCGACGAGGTTCACGTCGGGCTGCACGGCCTCCAGCAGCTCCGGCTCCAGCAGCATCCTCGTCAGGTCCAGCCGCTCCACGGCGTCGCGCTGCATCACCTGCACGACGCTGGAGGGGAAGTAGGTGCGCACGTCGCCCAGCCACCGCGCCACCCGCGGGGCGGAGCCGCCCAGGCCGGCCGAGCGGCGCCCCCGCGCCCCGGGCGGCGCGTCGGGGACGTCGTAGAGCGCGGCCAGCGCGGCGTCCACCGCGAGGTCCGTCCCGGCCAGGCGCGGGGCGCAGCCGTCCGCGGCGTCGCCGAGCAGCAGCCGCCAGCGGCGGGCGCGGCCGGCGTCGTCGACGAGCGGGGCGGGGACCCCGTCGGTGGGGCCGTCGGTGGTGGCGTCGGTGCTCATGCGGGGCCTCCGAGCAGGAGCGCCGCGGTGCGCAGCGCGGGCAGGGCGAGGGCGTCGTCGACCGCCGCGACCGCGGTGGCGGCGGTGGAGCGGCGGGTGACGGCGTCGCCGATGCTGCGGCGCTCGGCGCGGTCGTAGGCGCCGAAGGTGCGCCGCAGCAGCGGCAGGACGTCGGTGAACTCCCGCTCCGGCAGCGAGCACACCCAGCCGTCGAGCAGGGCCAGCAGGTCCGCGTCGTGGACGAGCAGCAGCCCGTCGCGGCCCAGGAACCCCTCCACCCAGGCCGCCTGGGCGGGGGCCGGGGCCCCGACCGACAGGGCCAGCCGCAGCCGGCGGGCGGCCTCGGCGGGCGGCAGCCGGCCGGTGTCGCGCAGCAGGCGGGTGGCGCGGCCGGCGAGCAGGCCGTGCACGTCGGTGCGGGCGGAGACCCCGGCGAGCGCGGTCAGCCACCGGTCGGCGGCGCCGCCGTCGTCCCACAGGACGAC
>NZ_JBJLSF010000027.1:0-50035 GCF_050871885.1 Kineococcus aridisoli
GGGGGGCGCGGGCCCGGCCGCCCGCCCCCCCCCCCCCCCCCCCCCCCCCCCCCCCCCCCCCCCCCCCCCCCCCCCCCCCCCCCCCCCCCCCCCCCCCCCCGCGGAGCTCTCAGGGGCGGCCGAGGCCGATGGCGTAGCCGGGCCAGAAGGTGCCCGCGGCCGGGCCGCCGTTGCACGGCCCGTCCGACTCGCCCGCCCGCTTGATCCACAGGTTGGCGTCCTGGCGGCTGCCGTCGGCGACCGCGCCCGGGACCGCGCCGAGCTTGCGCCCGCCCGGGTTGCACCACTCGCCGTTGCCCCCGACGCCGTTGCGGCTGGTGTCGACCACGTAGCGGGCGCCGCCCAGGCGTGCCGAGAGGGCCTCGGCGTAGGTGCGCTCCTGGGCGGTGGTCATGAAGTTGCTGACGTTGGTGGCGAAGCCGCGCGCCTGCTCGACCCCGGCCTGGCGCAGGCGCTCGGCCACCAGCGCGACCTGCCCACCGGTCCACCCGGAGTTGCCCGCGTCGAGGTAGACGGCGTCGACGCCGGCGGCGCGCAGCTGCTGGACCGCGGTGCGCAGCAGACCCAGGCGGTCGCCCTGCCCGGCGCAGGCCCCCACCTGGGCGATGGCGTCGGGCTCCACGACGACGGCCGTGCGGGTGCCGCGCAGGCCGGCGGCGACCTGGGCGCTCCACGCGGAGTACGTCTGGGGCGTCAGGCCGCCGGCGGAGTGGTTGCCGCAGTCGCGGCCGGGGACCGCGTAGGTGGTCACCACACCGGTGCGGCCCGCGGCGTTGGCCCGCAGCGCGTACTCGCGCACGGTGGCGGCGACGGTGGCGGTGCTGTTCCAGTCGCCGACCCACAGCGAGACCCCGCCGCTCCTGATGCGCTCCAGCGCGGCCGCCCCGGCGAGGTCGCCGGCGCGGCGCGCCTGCTCCACGGCGGCCGCGGCGTAGGCCGGGTCGGCGTAGGGGGCGCCCGCGGCGAACGGGTTGGCGGCCGTCCACGGCGTCGCGGGGGCGGTCGCGGGTGTGGTCGTGGTCGCGGGTGCGGTCGCCGGGGCGGTCGCCCGCGGCCCGGCGGGCACGAGGGGAGCGGTGCCGGGCGCCGCGCCGGTGCTCGCGGTGACCCGCTCCAGGCGCAGGTTCCGGTCGCACGTGGCGTCGCGGTGGTCGTTGAGGAAGCGGACGGAGACGGTGTGCGTGCCCGCGGCGACGCCGGGGCGCAGCTGCACCGGGTAGTCCCAGGAGCCGGCGGAAGCGGCGTTGACGACGTGCGTGCGCCCGAGGACGGAGCCGTCGAGGCTGATCTCGGCCTCCGGGGCGGCGCTGCCGCACAGGTCGGCGCTGGCCCGCAGCACCAGGCGCCCGGGGACGGACGCGCTCGTGGCGGTGGCGACCTCGACGCGGGTGGAGGCGCTGCCGTCGGACCACAGCAGCGCGCCGGCGGCGTCCACCTGCCCGACGGAGGGCGACGACAGGGTCCAGGACGCGGCGGCCTGCGCCGGAGCGGCGAGGGCCGCGGCGGCGGCGGCCAGCAGCGCGACCGAGCCGGTGGCGGCGACCCGCCGGTGAGCGGTGCGCCGCCCGCGGGCCTCCGGCGCGGACCGGACCTGCGACGTGGACCGGTCCTGCGACGAGCTGCGCATGCCACCTCCCGAGCTGGAGGCGCCGACTGCGCCGTCCTCGGCCCCCTTCCTCGGCAGCAGGTGGCCGAACCTTGAGCCCGATCTCCGGAGGGCGTGCGGAAACGCTTTCCCAATGACTGTCCGACGTTCAACCACCACCGACGGTGAAATGTTGCCGGAGGCGAAGTTTCAGCGGGCGCAACGCCCAGGAGCTTCCTAGAGTCCGCTGGTCAGGTCCTGTGCAGGCACGGGGCTGCGCCGGGGGGATCCGTGCGCGCCGGACGCCGCACGGGGACGCTGGACCTCGGGGTGCCGGTGTGACGCAGTCGTCCCGGACCCGGTCCGGATGTCCTGGGAGAGGCCTTGCCCGCACCTGAAGACCCGCACGCCTCCTCGCCGTCCGCGACCGCCGTGCGCAGCGCGCGCCACCGCGGCCCCGGCGCCGTGCCGTCGAGGTTGCCGGAGCGCGAGCGCGAGGAGCGCGAGGACCGCTACGACTACGCCCGCTACGCCACGCTCGCCGGGCCCTTCGAGCCGGTGCCCGCGGACCGCCCGTACCGGGTGCGGTTCCGCCGCCTGGTGGCCCGGGACGGCCGCCGCGGCCGCGTGGTGCTCATGGCGTTCGCGGCCATCGCCTTCGAGGCGCTGTTCCTCGCCTGGCTGCTGCTGCCGGGGCACCTGCCCGTCGACGACGGGACGTGGCACCACTGGCTGGCCGTCTCGCTGGTCGTCTCCATCGGTGCGATCGAGCTCATGCGGCTCGTCAACGTCCTGACCCTCACCCGCGCCACCTGGCTGAGCGCCGACCCGGTCCCCGTCGCACCCGAGCCGGGCTCCCGGGTGGCGTTCCTGACGACGATCGTACCGGGCAAGGAACCCCTGGAGATGGCCGAGCGCACGCTCGCGGCGGCCCGGCGGGTGCGCCACGACGGGCAGTTCGACGTCTGGCTGCTCGACGAGGGCGACGACCCCGACGTCATCGCGATGTGCAGGCGGCTGGGCGTGCGCCACTCCAGCCGCAAGGGGATCCCGGAGTACAACCGGCCCACCGGCCGCAACAAGGCGAGGACCAAGCACGGGAACTACAACGCCTGGCTGGACGAGCACGGCGACGGCTACGACTTCTGGGTCAGCGTCGACACCGACCACGTCCCGCTGCCCGACCTCGCCGAGCGGCTGCTGGGCTACTTCCGCGACCCCGACGTGGCGTTCGTCGTCGGCCCGCAGGTGTACGGCAACACCGGGAACCTCGTCTCCCGCCTCGCCGAGAGCCAGCAGTACCTCTTCCACGGCGTGCTGCAGCGCGCGGCCAACCGGCACGGCACGGCGATGTTCGTGGGCACCAACAACGCGGTCCGCATCAGCGCGCTGAAGGACATCGACGGCCTCGCGGACTCCATCACCGAGGACGCGGCCACCTCGCTGGTCTGGCACGGCCGCCGCAACCCGGGCACGGGACGCCGCTGGAAGAGCGTCTACACCCCGGACGTCCTGGCGGTGGGGGAGGGCCCCGCCTCCTGGAGCGACTACTTCACCCAGCAGCACCGCTGGGCCCGCGGCACCGACGAGGTGCTGCTGCGCCAGGCGTGGCGGTTCCTGCCGCGCCTGCCCGCCGGGCGGGCGCTGCACTACCTGCTGCTGATGTCGTACTACCCGTCGGCGGCCCTGTCGCTGGTCCTGGGGACCCTCAACGTCGTCGTCTACCTGACCACCGGGATCGGCGGTCTGGTCGTGGCCGCCAACCTGTGGCTGATGCTCTACGTGAACGCCGCGGTCCTGCAGGTCGGCATCTACTTCTGGAACCGCCGCTACAACGTCAGCCCCCACGAGGAGGAGGGTTCCTCCGGGATCTCCGGGATGTACGTCTCGGTGCTGTCGGCGCCCATGTACGTCTCCGCGCTGGTCGACGCGGTCCGCGGGCGCAACGTCCCCTTCGCCGTCACCCCCAAGGGCGCGGACGGGCAGCGGGACCACGCCGCCACGTTCCGCCGCAACAACGCCTGGGGACTGCTCGTGCTGGCCGCGCTGGTCACCTCGTTCGTGCTGGGCCACGACGAGCCGGCCATGCGCGGCTGGGCGGTCCTGTCCGTCGTCACCGCCTTCCTGCCCATGGCCACCTGGCTGGCCGGGCGCACCGCCGCCCGCTGGAACGGGCGCCGGAGCCCCGCCGCGGCCGACGGCGCCCCGCACGCGCCGGGGAGCATCGACCTGACCGCGCCGGAGGGTGCCGCCGGGACCCCCGGACCCCCGGTCGCCGTCCCCGCCCAGACCTCCCACGACATCGACTGGAGCACCCGATGACCCGCGAGCCGATCGACGGCCACGACCACGACGGCCGGCCGTCCCCCGCCGCGCCGGGTCCGGTCGCCGCTGCCCGCCGCAGCCGGCGCCGGACGTCGCGGAAGACCCGCAACAAGGTGCTGGTGGCCGTCACCGCGGTCGTCGTCGTGGCGATCAACGGTCCCGTCGCCGCCTCCGCCGGCGGGCGGGCCGTCGAGGCCTACCGCACCTCCCGGCCGGCCTACACGGCCACGCACGGCTCCTGGCGCACCGTGAGCCTGCCCGAGCAGTACCGCGCCCGGGCCATGCACGCGGCGCTGCTGCACAACGGCAAGGTGCTGCTGGTGGCGGGGTCGGGCAACAGCCAGGCCCAGTTCGACGCGGGCACGTTCTCGACGGTGCTGTGGGACCCGGCCACCGGCGCGGCCAGGAGCATCCCCACGCCGGAGGACCTGTTCTGCGGCGGCCACGCCTACCTGCCGGACGGCGACCTGCTCATCGCCGGCGGCACCCGCGAGTACGAGGTGCTGGCCGGTGATGTCACCCGTGCGGCCGGGGTGATGACCGTCAAGAACGAGTCCGCCGACACCGGCGAGGTGCGCCTGCCCCGGGGCACCCGGTTCACCTCGGCCGGCGGCCACGCGTACGTCAGCACCGAGGAGGTGGTCGTGGCGCCGGCGCACCGGATGGGCGACGGCAGCCTCATGGCCTCCACCCGGGACGTGTGGGTGCAGGCCGAGGAGGAGGGCGAGGCGCCGGTCGTCACCGGCGGTGCGCAGTACGACCTGACCGGTCTGGCCCCGGAGGTCTCGCGCTACGTCTACGGCGTCTCCGACGGCCTGACGCTGGACAAGCAGAACTACCGCGGCCTCGACGCCTCCTACGTCTTCGACGTCGCCACCGAGCGCTACGTGGAGACCGGCCGGCTGGAGGAGTCCCGCTGGTACCCGACCCTCGTCAGCCGCGACGGCGGTGACGTGCTCGCCGTCTCCGGCCTCGACGAGTACGGGCGCGTCCTCGACGGCGACACCGAGGTGTTCTCCGCGCAGGACGGCACGTGGAGCCGGGCTCCCGAGCTGGACCAGTACTTCCCCACCTACCCCCACCTGTTCCGCCTCGCCGACGGGCGGATCTTCTACTCCGGGGCCAACACCGGCTACGGCCCGGCCGAGGAGGGGCGCCAGAGCGGCATCTGGGACCTCAGCACCAACTCCTTCCAGGACGTCGGCGGCCTGCGGGACGCGGACATGAACGAGACGGCCACCTCGTTCCTGCTGCCCCCGGTGCAGGAGCAGAGGGTCGCCGTGGTCGGCGGCGGCGCCGTCGGCGACGCCCCGGGCTCGACGAACCGCTTCGACGTCGTCGACCTGGACGCCGGCGCCGCCCCCGGCTGGCAGCCGGGTCCGGACTACCCCGCGGACGTGCGCTACCTCAACGCGGTCACCCTGCCCGACGACACCGTGCTCCTCACCGGCGGCTCGACCGGCTACCGCGGGAAGGGGGACTCGGACCTGCACCTGTCGCGGATCTACGACCCCGCCGCCGGCACCCTGACCGAGGCCGCGCCCAACCGCATCGGCCGGAACTACCACGGCACGGCGCTGCTGCTGCCGGACGGCCGCGTGATGACGATGGGCTCGGACCCGTTGTTCTCCGACGCGGACGACACGCTGCCGGGGCAGTTCGAGACCCGCATCGAGATCTACACCCCGCCGTACCTGCACACCGGCACCGAGCGGCCGACGGTCACCGCGATCACGCCCGCCGGGGCGCCGCGCGCGGTGTTCCCGGTGCCCTCCTCCAGCGGCAGCGAGACCAGCAGCGCAGGTGCGGGGACGACGGGCGTCGTCGACGCCCTCCGGGACACGGTGGACGCCAACAGCTCCAGCACCGGCAACACCGGTCACGCGGGGCACGCCGCCGAGGAATCCGCCCAGCCCGCCCCGGAGTCGGTGGACCCGCCCGCACCGCGGCCGGTCCTGCAGCGCGGCAGCACCTCCCACGTCGAGGCCGGTGTCCGCGAGGGCGGCTCCATCGTCTCGGCCCGGCTGCTGCGCCCGTCGGCGGTGACCCACCAGACCGACACCGAGCAGCGCTCCGTCGCGCTCGGCCTCACGCCGACCACCGGTGCCGACGGCGCCGTCGACGGCTACGACCTGCACCTGGAGGGCGCCGAGGGCATCACCCCCGACGGGCCCTACCTGCTCGTCCTGCTGGACGACCGGGGCGTGCCGTCGGTGGGGCAGTGGGTCCAGGTCCGGTGACGGGCACGCGTCGGTGGACCCGGCGGCCGGGGCGGGGTGCGCGGCTGCCCGTGCTCGCGGCGGCCGCGGCCCTGCTGTGCGTCAGCGCGACCGCCTGCACCGGGGACGGGTCCGGAGGGGGGCGGCCGAGCCCGCGGCCCACGAGCGCGCTGGCCGGGACGCGGCTGTGGACCGACCCCGAGGGGCACGCCGTCCGCCAGGTGCGCGAGTCCACCGCGGCCGGGCGCACCGACCTCGCGGACGCGCTGGCGCCGCTGGCCGGCGAACCGGTCGCGACCTGGCTGACGGGGACCGAGGCCGACCCCTACGCCAGGACCCGGGACCTGACGAGCGCGGCCGCCGCGCGGGGCGAGACGGCGGTGCTGGTGGTCTACGCCGTCCCCGGCCGCGACTGCGGTCAGCACTCCGCCGGCGGGGCCGCCGGCGTCGACGCCTACCTGGCCTGGGTGGGGTCGCTGGCCGCGGGCATCGAGGAGCGCCCCGCCGTCGTCGTGCTCGAACCCGACGCCGTGGCGCACGCCGTCGAGGGGTGCGTGGAGGACGCCCCGGCGCGCTACCGCGCCCTCGCGCAGGCCGTCGAGATCCTGCAGCGGCGGCCGGGCGTCAGGCTCTACGTGGACGCGGGCAACGCCTCCTGGGTGGACGACCTGGACCGGCTCGCGGACGCGCTGCGCGACAGCGGTGTCGAGCGGGCGGACGGCTTCGCGCTCAACGTCAGCAACTTCGAGACGACCGCGGCCAGCGCCGCCTACGGCCGGGAGCTGTCCGACCGCCTGGGCGGAGCCCGCTTCGTCGTGGACACCTCCCGCAACGGCGCCGGCCCGCCGGTGGGCACCGGCACCGGCGAGGCGCCCTCGTGGTGCAACCCCGAGGGCGTGCGCCTGGGGCAGCCGCCCACGACCGACCCCGGCATCGACCGGGTCGACGCGCTGCTGTGGGTCAAGCAGCCCGGGGACTCCGACGGCGAGTGCGCCCCCGGCGACCCGCCGGCGGGCACGTTCGACCTGCGCTACGCCGGCGAGCTGCTCGGCACGCCGCTGCGACCCTGAGCGCGCCGGGCCGAGCGGCGTGGGTCCGGCCGCCGCGGGTTCAGCTGCCGTCGTCGGCGGGGGTGAGCAGCTCGGCGCGCACCGAGGAGACCAGCTCGCCCACCCGGCGCAGGAACTCCGCCGTCGCCGGCCGCGCCTCGTGGTCGCGGTGGGCGTCGCGGTCGCGGTACACCTCGTAGAACAGCCGGGCCAGCGGTTCGCCGTCGACCAGGTGCGGGGTGTAGACGAGCGTGCCGGGTTCCTCGGCGCGGATGCCGGGCACGGTCTCGGCGACCAGCCGGTCGAACGCGGCGGCGGAGTCGGCGTCGGGCAGGTCGAAGCGGACGGCGATGGCGAACACGGGGTCTCCTGTCAGCGGGCGGTCATCAGCGGGCGGTCGGGTCGGTGGCGGGTGTGCGGATCCAGTCGAACGTGCGCCGGACGGCCTGCTGCCAGTCCTCCCAGCCCCGTTCGCGCTCGGCGGGGTCCATCGTGGGCTCCCACTGCCCGGCCCGGTGCCAGCGCCGGCGCAGCGCCTGGGTGTCGGGCCAGAAGCCCACCGCCAGCCCCGCCGCGTACGCGGCGCCCAGCGAGACCGTCTCGCTCACCATGGGCCGCACCACGGGCGCGTCGAGGACGTCGGCGAGGGTCTGCATGAGCAGGTTGTTGGAGGTCATCCCGCCGTCGACGCGCAGCGAGGCCAGCCGCAGGTTCGAGTCGGCGTCCATCGCCTCGACGACCTCGCGGGTCTGCCAGGCCGTGGACTCCAGCGCGGCGCGGGCGATGTGGCCCTTGGTGACGAAGGAGGTGAGGCCGATGATCAGGCCCCGGGCCTCGGCGCGCCAGTGCGGGGCGAACAGCCCGGAGAACGCGGGGACGAAGTAGCAGCCGCCGTTGTCCTCGACGGTGCGGGCCAGCGTCTCCACCTCGGGGGCGGTGGAGATGAGCCCGAGGTTGTCGCGCAGCCACTGCACGAGGGCGCCGGTCACCGCGATCGAGCCCTCCAGCGCGTACGCGGGCGGTTCGTCGCCGATGCGGTGGGCCACCGTCGTCAGCAGGCCGTGCGAGGAGCGGGTGATCTCGGCGCCGGTGTTCATGAGCAGGAAGCTGCCCGTGCCGTAGGTGCACTTCGCCTCCCCGGGGGAGAAGCAGGTCTGGCCGAACAGCGCCGCCTGCTGGTCGCCGAGCGCGGCCGCGATGCGGGCGCCCGGCACGACCGAGCGCGCGCTGCCGTAGACCTGCGAGCTGGCCAGGATCGTCGGCAGCGCGGCCCGCGGGACCTCGAAGGCGGCCAGCAGCTCCGCGGACCAGTCCAGCGTGCGCAGGTCCATGAGCATCGTGCGGCTGGCGTTGGTGACGTCGGTGACGTGGCGGCCGCCGTCGGGGCCGCCGGTCAGGTTCCACACCAGCCAGGAGTCGATGGTGCCGAACAGCACGTCGCCGGCCTCCGCGCGCCGGCGCAGCCCCGGGTCGCGGCGCAGCAGCCACGTCATCCGCGGGCCGGCGAAGTAGGTGGCCAGCGGCAGGCCGCAGACGTCGGCGAAGCGGTCCGGGCCCGCCGCGCCGGCCAGCTCGGTGACGAGGTCGGCCGTGCGGGTGTCCTGCCAGACGACGGCCGGGCTCACCGGGTCCCCGGTGCGCCGGTCCCAGGCCACGACCGTCTCGCGCTGGTTGGCGACGCCGACGGCGACGACGTCGGCGGGGGTGGCCTCCACCTGCGCCATCGCCTGCGGCACCAGCCGGGCGACGTTGCGCCAGATCTCGGCGGCGTCGTGCTCGACCCAGCCGGGGCGCGGGTAGTGCTGGCGGTGCTCGCGCTGGGCGACGGCCACCAGCCGGCCCGCGTGGTCGAAGAGGATGCAGCGCGTCGAGGTGGTGCCCTGGTCGATCGCGACGACGTAGCCCCGGTGCTCGGGCCGGCGCTCGTCGCTCACGGCGGCCATCCTGCCCGAGTCAGTCCGCCCGCGAGCCCAGGCCGCGCGAGATGGACCGGGCGGCCTGGCGGACGGCGGGCACCAGCCCGGCGCGCGGGCGCCCGCGGGTGTCCACGAGGCGGTCGGCGTCGCCGTCGATGCCGACGGCCCCCACGACGAGGCCGCCGCGGTCGCGCACGGGGGCGGCGATGCCGGCCGTGCCCTCGGCGAGCTCCTCCACGTCCAGGGCCCAGCCCTGCTCGCGCACCGCGGCCAGGGTGCGGCGCAGCGCGGCCGCCTCGACGGTGGTGCGCGCGGTGAGGGCGCTCAGGCGACCGCGCGGGCGCACCGGCGCCGAGGCGAGCAGCACCTTGCCGAGCGCGCAGGCGTGCGCGGGCAGCGAGGTGCCGGTGAGCAGCTCCTGGGCGCTGTCGTCGGGGCGGAAGACGTGGTGCACGACGAGGGCCCGGCCGTCCACGAGGGTGGCCAGCTTCACCGACTCGCCCGTGCGGCTGGCCAGCGAGTCGGCCCAGTTCACCGCGTGCGCGCGCAGGTCGTTGGCGTCGATGCGGGGACGGCCGAGGTCGGCCAGCCCGGGGGAGGCGCGGTAGTCGCCGGCCTCGTCCTGCTCGACGAAGCCGACGTCGACGAGCGTGCGCAGGATGCCGTGCGCGGTGGTCTTGGCCAGGCCGAGCGCGTTGCCGACGTCGACGACGCCCAGGCCCTGCCCGGCGCCGGACAGCAGCCGCAGCACGGCGGCGGCGCGCTCGATCGACTGGATGGGCCCCGGCACCCGGGCATCCTCGCGCGCGAGGCCCGACAAGAGGAATCTCCTTGACAACTGTTCTTGTCGGTAGGACGCTGGCGACGTGGACGAGGTGGCGGTCATCGAGGACGCGGCGGCGGCCGAGGCGTCGCTGGACCCGGTGCGCGCGGCGCTGCTCGCGGCGCTGCGCACCCCCGGCACCGCCTCGAGCGTCGCCCCCGCCGTCGGCCTGACGCGGCAGAAGGCGAACTACCACCTGCGCACCCTCGAGCGGCACGGGCTCGTGCGGCTGGTCGAGGAGCGCCGCAAGGGCAACGTCGTGGAGCGGGTGGTCCAGGCCAGCGCCGCCTCCTACGTCATCTCGCCCGCCGCGCTGCCCGCCGTGGCGCCCGACCCGGCGCGCTCGCGCGAGGAGTCCTCCGCGCGCTGGCTGCTCGCCCTGGGCGCCAAGCTCGTGCAGGACGTCGGCACCCTGATCGCGGGGGCCGCCCGGGCCCGGCGCCCGCTGGCGACCTACGCCCTGGACGCCGAGCTCGTCTTCGCCTCGGCCGCCGACCGCTCGCGCTTCGCCGCCGAGCTCTCGCGCACCGTCGCCGACCTCGTCGCCCGCCACCACGCCGAACCCGTCCCCGGCGGCCCGGCCGGCCGGCGCCACCGGCTGGTCGTCGCGCTGCACCCCGCGCTGAAGGACCCCGCACCCGAGCACCACCCCGCGCTCCACCCCGACCCCAGACCGGAGGAACTGCCGTGAAGAACTTCGAGGTCCACGACGAGCTCACCGTCGACGTCCCCCCGCAGGTGCTGTTCGAGGCCGTCACCGACGGCACGGCCGGCTGGATGTGGGAGATGGAGGCCCCCGAGCACCGCGAGGGCGGGAAGGGGGCCTGGGGCAGCACCGTCACCGCGTGGGACCCGCCGTTCCACTACGCCAACCGCCTGGAGGGCGAGGACGGCTCCTCCAACGTCCTCGACTACCGCATCGAGGCCCGCGGCGGCGGGGCGCACCTGCGCTACGTGCACGCCGGCGTCCTCGGCGAGGACGACTGGGAGGGCCAGTACGACGGCGTCCGCAAGCACACCGCCTTCTACCTGGCCACCCTCAAGCAGTACGTGGAGCGGCTCGGCGGCCGCCCCGCCCGGTACGTGGGGATCGACGGCCCCGAGAGCTCCTCGCGGCCCGGCTCCTTCGAGGCCGTCGTCCGCGCGCTCGGCGTCGGCGAGGCCGCCGTCGGGGACGCCGTCACCGTCGCCGTGCCCGGCACGCCGCCGTTCGAGGCCGTCGTCGACCACCGCAGCGAGCACTTCCTCGGCCTCACCGCCCCCGACCTGCTGGTGCGCGTCTTCGGGCGCGAGGCCTTCGGCGCCGGCACGGCGGTGAGCCTGCACGACGTGTCCGGGACGCTGGACGTCGCCGCGGCGCAGCGCGCCTGGAAGACCTGGCTGGACGGGGTCCTCGGCTAGGACCCGTCCCCGCCGGGGGTGCTCAGCGGCGCAGCTGCCCGGTGGCGGCGAGCTCGTCGGCGACGTCGCGCAGCTTGCGGTTGCTCTCCTGGCTCACCCGGCTCAGCAGCGTGAACGCCTGGTCGGCGGTGATCCGGTGGCGCTCCATGAGGATGCCCTTGGCCTGCCCGATGACGTCGCGGCTGGCCACGGCCACCCGCAGGTCCGCCACCTGCTCGGTGGCGGCCAGGGCCGGGGCGGCGTGGGCGACGAACAGCTGCCCGACCTCCTCGGACTCCTCGTCGAAGGCGCCGGGGAGCGCCGAGACGAGGTCGAGGGCGCCGAGGTTCTCGCCCGCCACGTAGAGCCGGAAGCAGAGCATGCTGCGCAGGCCCACCTCCCCGGCGCGGGCGGCCAGCTGCGGCCAGCGCTCGTCGGTGCTCAGGTCGGCCACGTGCGTGACCGCCTGGTGGAAGAGCGTGTCCAGGCACGGGCCCTGGCCCGTCTGGTCCTGCAGCTCGTCCAGCCCGCGGCCGCGCTCGCCGCTCGCGGCGGCGGAGAACACCCGCCGGGAGCGCACCCGGGTCAAGGTGGCCTCCTGGGCGCCCGGCACCAGCGCGGCGGCGGCGGCGACGACGCGCTCCATCACCGCCTCGGGGGACTGCTCGGGGTGCAGCTCGAGCGCCAGCCGCGCCAGCCGCTGCCCGAGGTCCCCGCCCGGCTCCCGTGCTCCGTCCCCGTCCACGGGATCATCGTGACCGCTCGGTCCTGCCCGTGCCACCCGCGCGGGCCGTGCGCCGCCGCCCGCCCCGCGCGCCGCGCGGGCGGCGGCGAGCATGATGAGGGCGCACACCGGTCCCCGTCTGGAGAGCCTCCTCGTGAACACGCCGCACCCCGACCCGCACGACGACCTGCTGGCCGCCCTGAGCGGGGACGGCGCGGCGGCGACGTCCCTGCGCGAGCGCCTGGCGCAGCGCCCCCCGGTGCCGTCGGCCGCACCCGACGAGGTCGCCCCCGCCGAGGAGGTCCTGGTCCGCCCGGTGACCTCCGCGCAGAGCCGGGCCCTCGCCGCGGCGCTGTCGGGGCCGGTGCTGCTCGACGCGCCCCGCGGCACCGGCGGGCTGGGCGCCGAGGGCCTGCTCGTGGCCCTGCTGGCCGCCGAAGCGCTGCGCGGGCGACGGGTCCTGCTCGCGACCGGCCCGGCCGGGCTCGAGGCGCTGCGCGCCGAGCTGGCCCGCGACGGCCTGGAAGGCCTGCTCGGTGACCCGGCCGACGGGGCGCCGGCGGGTGCGCCCGCGCAGGCGGTCCCGGCCACCGGGTCCCCGGCCGCTGCGCAGGACGAGCGCTGGGTGGAGGACCGCGCCCGCCTGGCCCGCTACGCGCAGCTGCTGCACGCCCCGCTGGGCGACAGCGGCCGCAGCGCCTTCGAGGTGCTCGGCGAGCTGGGCGCGCAGGGCGGTGCGGCCCCGCCGGTGCCGGCCGGGGCCGCGGACTGGGACGCCCGGCGCCGCGCCGAGGTCGTCGACCTCCTGCTGGCCGCCCGCCGCTCCGACGACGGCGGCGGCGCCGAGGTCCCGGACGGCGCGGGTGCCCGCACGGTCGAGGACGTCGACCGGCAGCTGGACTCGCTCGGGCGGCTGCCCACCGCGCTGGACGCCCTCGAGGCGTCCCTGGCGGCGCTGGAGTCCGAGCTGTCGTGGCGGCGGCCGCGCTCGCTGGCGGAGGCCGACGCGGCGCTCGCGGTCCTGGAGCGCGTCGAGCGGGCCGGGCGCGACTACGCACCGGCCGCCTTCGGCACCGACCTCGACCTCGCGCGCACGGCATTCGCGCAGGCCTCGCGCTCGCTGCTCACCGCGGAGGGCCGGGCGGGCCGCCGCGAGGTCCGCGCCCTGGCCGCCCTGCGCCACGACGGCGCCTTCACCCCGGCCGACGTCGACCGGTTGCAGCAGCTGCGCGAGGAGTGGTCCGCGCACGCCCCCGGCCGGCCCCGGCCCTGGGCGGGCCGCGCGCAGCTGGCGCAGCAGGTGGGCGCCGTGCGCGAGGCGCTCGCCGGCACCCCGGCACCCGGCGACCCGTCCACCGCTGACGCCACCGGGGACCTGGAGGCCCTGCGCGCCGCCGCGGCGCGGCAGGAGTCGCTGCGCGCGCCGCTGCTGGCGCACCGCCGCCGGCTGCAGGTGGGCGAGCAGGGGCTGGCGGACCTGCTGACCGCCGTGCCCGCCGGTGCGTCCGAGGCGGAGGTCGCCGCGCTCGTGCGCTCGGTGTCCCTGCGCGCCCTGGCCGCGGCCGTGCTGCCCGCCCTCGAGGACGCCGTCGGCGACCACGACGAGCGCGTGGCCGGGTTCCGCGCCCTCGAGGTGCAGCGGGAGCAGGCCGCCGCACGACGGCTGCGGGACGAGCTCGCCCGCGCCGCGCAGCCGCCGGTCACCTCCTGGCTGCTGGACGAGGCCGGGTCCGAGGCGGGGTCCGAGGGTGGTGCGGGGTTCGACGTCGTCGTCGTCGACGACGTGCACCGGCGACCGCTCGCCCAGGTGCTGGCGGCCGCCCGGCGCGGCCGGCGCCTGGTCGCCCTCGGCGCGGGCGCCGCGGCCGTGGACGGCTCGGCGTGGAGCGCCCTCGCGCAGCTGCTGCCCGTGCAGGACCTGCGCTGGCCGCCGGCGCTGGAGCAGGTGCCGGACTCGCCGCTGCAGCGCGCCGTCGAGGCGGCGCTGCGGGCGGCCGGCCTGCCCCTGGCGCACGGCCGCCGGGTCGGCGGCTACCCCGTCGACGTCGCCGTCGCAGCGGCCGAGGGCAGCGGCGAGACCCTGCTGGCCGTGGAGCTCGACGGCCCCGCCTACCGCGCGCTGCCCACGGTGCGCGACCGCGACCGGTTGCGCCCGCAGCAGCTGGAGGACGCGGGCTGGGCGGTCCACCGCCTCTGGAGCACGGCGTGGCACCGCGACCCGCAGCGGGAGGTGCAGCGCGTCGTCGAGGCGTGGCGGCGGGCGGGTGCGCAGGTGCGCGCGCGCCGGGCCGAGGAGGAGGCGCGCCGGGCCGAGGAGCAGGCTCCCGCGGAGGTGCCTGCGCCTGCGGAGGTGCCTGCGCCTGCGGAGGTGCCTGCGCCCGTGGAAGCGCCCGCGGAGGTGCCTGCGCCCGTGGAGGCGCCTGCGCCGGCGGAAGCGCCCGCGCCGGCGGAAGCGCCCGCGCCGGTGGAGCAGCCCGCGGCGCAGCCCGGCTTGCCGCCGGGGCTGGCCTCCTCGGCCGAGGACGCGGCGGCCGTGGCGGCGTTCGTCGAGCGGCTCGCCGGCACCCACCCCAACATCGACCAGACCCCGGCGGACGTCCTCGACGCGGCGTTCAACGAGACGTACGCCGCGCTCGGGCTGAAGGCCACCGACCAGGAGGTCCTCGACCACGCCATGGACCTGCTGACCTTCCGGCGCCGGGGGCTGAAGGTGCAGCGGGCGTTCAAGGAGGCCCAGCAGCGCAAGAAGAAGCGCATGCGCGCCGCGAAGATCAAGATCTGAGGCGGGCGCCGGTCAGCAGCGCGCCCACAAGCGCGACCACACCAGCTCCGCGGCGCCGGTGAGCGGGCCGTCCTCGCCGAGGGCGGCCGCCCGCACCGGTGGCGGGTCGGCGCGGCGGAAGGCCATGAGCCCGGCGCGGTAGGACTCCTGCAGCACGTCCCCGGCCACGTCGGCCACCCGCACGCCCAGGCCGCCCAGGGTGACCAGGTCGGCGTCGAGCGCGTTGACGAGCCCGGCCGCACCGCGCCCCAGCGCGGCGGCCACGCCGCGCACCGCGGCGCCCGCGCCGGCCTCCCCGGCCGCGGCCCGGTCCAGGACCCGGTGGCTGGAGGCGACCGGGTCGCGCGGCACCGGCTCGCCGAGGGCGCGGGCCAGCGCGGCGCCGTCGAGGGCGGTGCCCCAGCAGCCGCTGGCGCCGCAGCCGCAGGCGACGCCCGGGTCGCCGAAGGGGAGGTGCCCGAACTCCCCGGCGCTGCCGCGGGCGCCGTCCACCAGCACGCCGCCGGCCGTCAGCGCCCCGCCGAGACCGGCGTCCAGGTGCAGGTGCAGCGCGGCGCGCGCTCCGACGGCGGCTCCGCGCGCGGACTCCCCGACGGCGGCCAGCCTCGCGTCGTTGCCGGCCACGAGGAGCTCGTCGTCGATCCCGCGACCGGCCCCGGGGCCCGTCCCGGGACCACCGCCGTCGAGCAGCTCGCGCGGCCACGCCCGGCGCAGGTCGACGCCGGACCAGCCGAGCAGCGGGGCGTGCAGGCGGTGCCCGTCGGTGACGAGGCCGGGCACGGCCAGCCCGCAGCCGCGGACGCGGCCGGGGAAGCGGCGGGCGGTGCGCAGCGCGGCGGCCCGGACGGCGGCCAGGACCCGGGCCGGGTCCGTGCCGTCGTGGTGGCCGCCGGCCGCGGCCACGGCGGTGCCGCCCAGCTGCACGGCCTGCAGCCGCCAGCTCTCGTGGCTGACGACCGCGGCCAGCACCAGCGGGCCCTGCGGGTGGGCGGTCAGCGGGCGGGTGGGCCGCCCGCGGCGGCCGCCGGAGGTGGGCGCCCCCTCCTGGAGCAGCTGCTCGGCGACGAGCCGGGTGACGACCTCGGTGGTGGTGCCGGTGCCCGCGCCCAGGGCGTGGGCGGCCTCGGCGCGGGTCAGGCCGGGGCCGGCGTGCACCAGGCGCAGCAGCTGCGGGCCGCGGGCCGCTCCGCTCGTCATCGTCCCTCCTTTTTGCTCGACAGGCGAGTATATTCGGGGCCGTGCGCCCGACCCCCCGACCGCCGCTGCCGCCCCTGCTGCTGCTGACCGCCGCGCTCTTCGCGGCCGTCACCACCGAGGTGCTGCCCGTCGGGCTGCTGCCGCAGCTGGCGCAGGCCTTCGCCGTGGACCAGTCGCGCATCGGCTGGTGGGTCTCCGCCTACGCGGTCGTCGTCGCGGCGGGCGCGATCCCCGTGACGGCCTGGCTGGCCCGCTGGCCGCGCCGCCCGGTCCTCGTCGCGCTCCTGGTCGGCTACGCGCTGAGCAACGCGGCGATCGTGCTCGCCCCCGGCTACGGGTGGGCGCTCGCCGCGCGGCTGCTGGGGGGACTGGCGCACGCGGGCATCTTCTCGGTCGTCGTGGCCACCACCGTCGAGCTGGTCGCGCGCGAGCGCTCCGGGCGGGCGCTGGCGCTGGTGAACTCCGGGGTCACCCTCGCCCTCACCGCCGGGGTCCCGCTGGGCACCGCGCTCGGCGCCGCGCTGGGCTGGCGGTGGGCGTTCGCCACGACCTCGCTGCTGCTGCTCGTCCTGGCCGCGGCCGTGGCGGCCCTGCTGCCGCCCGGGCGACCGGCCGCCCCCGCCGACCGGCCGCCGTCGGTGCGCCAGGCGCTGCGCGGCCGGGCGCTGCTGGCCGTCGCGCTCACCACGACGCTGGTGACCCTGGGGCACTACACCGCCTACACCTACGTGACGCCGATCGTCCTGGCCGCCGGCGTGCCGACCGGCTCGGTCAGCCTCGTGCTCTTCGCCTACGGCCTGGCCAGCCTCGTCGGCCTCGCGCTCACCGCGCGCCTGGCCGACCGCGGCGGCTCGGCGGTGCTGCGCTGCGGCGTGGCCCTGGCCGTGGCGTGCCTGCTCGCGCTGGTCCTCGTCGACGGCGTCGTGGCCACCGTCGGCGTCGTCGCGCTGTGGGGCGCCGCCTTCGGCGCGCTGCCCACGCTGCTGCAGACCGCCGCCCTGCGCGCGAGCGGCGGCAGCGACGCGGCCCCGGCGCTCGTCAACGCGACCTTCAACGTCGGCATCGCCGCCGGCGCGTGGGCCGGCGGGCTGCTGCTGGGCGCCGACGTGCGCGCACCGGCGCTGGCCGGTGCCCTCCTCGCCGGTCTGGGCCTGCTGTCCACGCTGGCCCTGCGGCCCGCCGCCGGAGCCCTGCCCCGGCAGCGGGCGGCGCGGGCCTCAGGGCTCGACGACCATCCGGATCGCGCCGGTGCGCACGTCGTAGACCCCGCCGCCGACGGGCATCGCCGGCGGTAGGAACGGCCAGGAGCGGATGCGCTGCACGTCCGCGACGAGCGTGGCCTCCTGGTCGGCGATCGTGCGGAACTCGATGCTGCGCGAGTCCACGCCCTGCGCCAGCACCTTGGCGTGCACGTCGGCGTCGGTGTTCTTGGTCATCCCGCAGTCGGTGTGCGCCAGGACCAGCACCCGCTCCACGCCCAGCAGGTAGTGCGCGAGCACCAGGGTGCGCAGCACGTCGTCGGTCACCCGGGCACCGGCGTTGCGCAGGATCTTGGCGTCGCCGGGGCGCAGGCCGAGCACGTCCAGCGGGGAGATGCGCGAGTCCATGCAGGTCAGGACCGCCAGGCCGCGGCCCGCGACCCCGGGGCGGCCGTCGTCGACGAAGCTCGCGCTGTAGGCGGCGTTGGCGGTCAGGACGTCGGAGAAGTCATCCACGGCAGGTCATCGTGGCACCCGCCGCGACGCGCTGCGCGCCCGGTCCCGTCCCGTCCCGCACCGTGGAAGACCACGGTGCGGGGAGGAGCGCCGTCAGGCGGCCGGGACGGGGCGCGGGCGGCGGGCGGCCGCGGCCGCGCCGCCGGACACGAGCACGGCCGCCAGCACGAGGAGCATCGCGGCGCGCAGGCCGACCTCCTCGCCGACGAAGCCCAGCAGCGGCGGGCCGACGAGGAAGGCCAGGTACCCGCCGGTGGCCACGAAGCTCACCCGCGCCGTCGCGCCCTCCACCTCGTCACCGGCCGCGGAGACGCCCAGCGGGAACCCCAACGCCGCTCCCAGCCCCCAGCACAGCACCCCGAGCGCGCCCAGCAGCGCCGACGGCGCGAGCACCACCAGCAGCAGGCCGACCGCGGCCAACCCCGCGCTCGCGCGCAGCACCGGCACCCGGCCGACGCGGTCGACCACCGGCCCGCCGCCCACCCGCCCCAGCGCCATCGCCAACCCGAACACCGCGTACACCAGCGCACCGGCCGAGGCGTCCAGGCCGAAGCCGTCGACGACGATCAGCGGCAGCCAGTCGCTGGCCGAGCCCTCCGCCAGCGCCATCCCGAGCACCAGCACCGCCAGCAGCAGCACGCGGCGCTCGCGGTGCACCGCGGGGCGCGGCCCGGTGCGGTGCGCGCGCACCGGCTCGCGGCCGGTGCCGCCCGGCAGCGAGCGCACCGCCGCGGCGACGACCACGAGCAGCAGCAGCGCCACGGCGCCCAGGTGGACCGGGACGGGCACGTCCGCCGCCGTCAGCGCCACCCCGGCCAGCGCGCCGGCGCAGGTGCCCGCGCTGAAGCAGCCGTGCAGCACCGGCAGCACGGAGCGGCCCAGGGCGCGCTCGACGTCGGCGCCCTCGACGTTGACGGCGATCTCCGCGGACCCGGTGCCGGCGCCGAAGAGGGCCAGCCCGCCCGCCACGACCGGCGCGCTGCCGGCGCCCGCGCCCGCGGCGACGGTGGCCACGCCCAGCACCTGCAGCAGCCCGCCGGCCAGGACGACCGAGCGCGCGCCCCGGCGGGCCACCAGCCGGGGGGAGGCCAGGATCCCCGCCATCGCGCCCGCCGACAGCCCCAGCAGCACCAGCCCCATCCCGCTCGTGCTGGCCCGCACCGCGTCGCGGATGCCGGGGGTGCGCGTCACCCAGGAGGCGAAGGCCACGCCCTGCACGGCGAAGACGGCGAACAGGGCGGCGCGCCGGCGGGCGGCGGTGAGCGGGGGGTGCACGGGACCACCCTGGCAGGGCGCGGGCGGAGCGCCGGGAGGGCCGTCAGGGCGTAGGGTCCGCTGCTGTGTCGATCCTCGTCGTCCGCCACGGCCAGACCGAGTGGAGCCTGTCCGGGCAGCACACCGGCAGCACGGACATCCCGCTGACCACCGAGGGGGAGCGGCTGGCCCGCACGCTGTCCCCCCTCTTCGCGCAGCGGCGCCTGGCGCTGGTGCTCACCAGCCCGCGCCAGCGCGCGCGCCGCACCGCCGAGCTCGCCGGCCTCACCGACGGCCGCGCGCCCGTGGAGGTCGAGGACGACCTCGTCGAGTGGGACTACGGCGCCTACGAGGGCCGCACCACCGCCGAGATCTCCGCGGAGGTGGGCCACGAGTGGTCGGTCTGGCACGACGGCGTCGTGCCGGGCGCCACGCCGGGGGAGTCGGTCCAGGAGGTCGCCGCCCGCGCCCGCGCCGTCCTCACCCGCGCGAACGCCGTGCCCGAGGGGGACGGCGACGTCGTGCTCGTGGCCCACGGCCACCTGCTGCGCGTGCTGGCCGCGACCTGGCTGGGGCTGTCGCCGACCGCCGGTGCGCTCTTCGCGCTGGAGGCCGGCACCTGGGGCGAGCTGGGCCGCGAGCACGGGCGCCCGGTGCTGGTGCGCTGGAGCGTTCCGCCGGTCGGGTGAGCCCGCCCGGGTGAGACCGCTCGCCCGGACGGTTCACCTCGTCGCCCTGCGTGCCGATGGACGTCCGTGAGCGCCGCCTCGATCGCGTGGACGATCGCCGTCCTGGAGACGCTGCTGGCCGCCGCGGCGCTGCTCGTGCTGTGCCTGCGCCGCGACCGCGACCGCGCCGAGCTCGCCCGCACCGACCCCCTCACCGGGCTGGGCAACCGCCGCGCGCTCGCCGAGTCCGCCGACCCGGTGCTGGCCGCCGGGCGCGGTGCGGGCCTGCTGCTGCTCGACCTCGACGGCTTCAAGGACGTCAACGACACCCTCGGGCACACCGCCGGCGACGACGTCCTCGTCCAGGTGGCGCGCCTGCTGAGCGCCACCGTCGGCGGGCGCGGGCGCGTCACCCGCCTGGGCGGCGACGAGTTCGCCGTCCTCGTCGCCGACCCCGCGGGCGCGCAGGAGCTGGAGGTGCTGGCCAAGCGGCTGCTGGCCGCGCTCGCCGTCGGCGGCTTCCACGCCGGGACGGTCCCGCTGGACCTCTCCGGCAGCATCGGCATCGCGCTCGCCGGCCAGGACGGCCGCGACCTCGGGCAGCTGCTGCAGCGCGCGGACGTGGCGATGTACGCCGCCAAGCGCGCCCGCTGCGGGGTCCTGCGCTACGACGCCGCGACCGACCCGCACTCCGCCGGCGGCCTGGAGCTGCTGGGACAGCTGCGGCAGGCGATGGAGGACGACCAGCTCGTCCTGCACTACCAGCCGAAGGTCTCCGGCGACGGCGCCCGGCTGCTCGGCTTCGAGGCGCTGGTGCGCTGGGAGCACCCGCGCCGGGGCCTGCTGCTGCCGGCGGAGTTCCTGCCGCACGTCGAGCGCACCCACCTCATCCACGCCCTCACCCGCTGGACGATGATCACCGCGCTGCGCCAGGCGGCGACCTGGCGCGCGCAGGGGCTGTGCACCTCGATGGCGGTCAACGTCTCCGCGGTCAGCCTCGACGAGGGGCTGCTGGGCGTGGTGGAGGAGGCGCTGGCGCTGGCGCGCTGGAAGCCGCAGGACCTCGTCCTGGAGATCACCGAGACGGCCGTCATCGCGGACCCCGCGGGTGCGCGGCGCACCGTCGCCAGGCTGCGCGAGCGCGGGGTCCGCGTGGCCGTCGACGACTTCGGCGCCGGCTCGACCAGCCTGGGGCACCTGCGCGGTCTCGCCGTGCACGAGCTGAAGATCGACCGGCAGTTCGTCGCCGAGCTGGCGGCCCACCCCGAGGACGAGGTCATCGTCTCCACCGTCATCGCGCTCGCCCACCGCCTGGGCCTGGTGGTCGTGGCCGAGGGCGTGGAGACGGTGGCGGCCGCGGACCGGCTGTGCGCCCTGGGCTGCGACGAGCTGCAGGGCTACTTCTTCGCCCGCCCGCTGCCGGCGGGCGCGGCCCTGGCCTGGGCCCGCTCCGAGGGGCTGGCCCAGCCCGCCGTCGTCGAGCTCGCCTGAGCCGCGCCGCGGCGGCGCTCAGCCCAGGGCGGCCAGGGCGTCGATCTCCACGAGCATCTCCTCGCGCGGCAGGCCGGTGAACACCGTCGTGCGCGCGGGCAGCACGCCCGAGGCGCAGCGGGCGGTGACGAACTCGCCGTACGCCTCGTTCATCGCCGCGAAGTCGTCGCGGGTGGTCAGGTAGACGCGCAGCACGAGGACGTCGTCGAAGGTGGCCCCGCCGGCGCGCAGGACGGCCTCGACGTTGCTCAGCGTGCGCACGGTCTGCGCCCGCACGTCGCCGGGGTGCAGGTACTCGTCCGTCGCCGGGTCGACCGGTCCCTGGCCGGAGACCTGCAGCAGCCCGCCCTTGCGCACGCCCTGGGAGAAGGTGTGGGCGGGGGCGGGCGCGTCGGGGGTGCTGACGGCGGTGCGGTCGGTCGCGTCGGTCACGGGGAGGTCCCTCCAGGGGTGTCGTACCCGCAGTCGCGGGAGATGTCCGCGGTCGCGGACGTCAGGGTGGGCACGAGGGCCAGGAGGGCCTCGTGGGGCAGCAGGACGTCGGGCACCGAGATCGAGACGGCGGCCCGGACCCGCCCGTCGGCGCCGTGCACGGGTGCGGCGACGCAGTTGACGAACGACCCGTCCTCGGCGCGCTCCTGCGCCCAGCCGCGCTCGGCGACCTCGGCGACCTCGGCGAGCAGGGCGTCGGGGTCGGTGGTGGTGCGCGCCGCGGACGCCGGCACCGGCAGGGCGCGCACGAGGCGCTCGCGCTCGGCGGGCGGCAGGCCGGCGAGGAGGACCTTGCCGACGGCCGTGCGGTGCAGCGGCGCGGTGCCGCCGATGCGGGAGACCGTCCGCACGGGCGCGCCGGCCGGCTCCAGCTCGTCGACGTAGACGCAGCCCGCGCCCGGTCGCGGGTCGAGCACGGCCAGGTGGACGGTCCGGCCGACCGCGTCGCGCAGCCGGCGCAGGCGCGGTGCGGCCGCGGTGCGCACGTCGAAGGAGTCCAGCGCCTGCTGGGCGAGGCGGAACAGGTGCGCGCCGAGGACGTAGCGGTGCTGGTCGTCGTGGTGGACGTACCCGGCGTCCTCGAGCACCCGCAGCTGCCGCAGCACGGTGCTCTTGTGGGTCCCGCTGGCCGCGGCGAGACCGCCCAGCGTGCAGGTGCCCGCGGCCACGAGGTCCAGCAGGCCCAGCGCCCGCCCCAGGGAGGCGCTCACGGCGCCGCCGGGGAGGGGACCTTTGACCGGACCACGCGGCGATGCTAGAACGGCGTCCCACCTGGGTGCAACGACCGTTGCACGGAGCGCAACGCGGGTCGGGGCGACCTGCGACGAGGACGGGCCGCCGGGTCCGCGACGGGAGTCGCCGTGGGGTACGACGCGCAGGAGCTCGGGCCGCTGGACCCGCGGCACAAGGCCGTCCCGGTCGACGCCTGGGGGCGCGACGCGCAGGAGGTCGCCGCCGCCCGGCCCGGGCTGGTGCAGCTGCCGACCCCGCTGGTCACCCTCGACGCCGGGGCGCTGGAGGCCAACGTCGCCGCGATGGCCGCCTGGGCGCGCGGGCGGGGCGTCGACCTCGCCCCGCACGGCAAGACGACGATGGCGCCCTCGATCTGGCGCGCCCAGCTGGCCGCCGGCGCCCTCGGCCTGACCGTCGCCACGCCCTGGCAGCTGACGGTGGCGCTGCGCTCGGGGGTGCCGTGGGTGCTGGCCGCCTACCCGCTGCTGGACCCGCAGGTGCTGCGGCTGGTCACCGGCCCGCAGCGCGGCCCCGCGCGCGTGCTGTGCTGGGCCGACGGCGTGGACGTCGTCGCGGCGATGGCCCCGCACGTGAGCGGTGCCGCGCGGCCCGTGGACGTGCTCGTCGAGCTCGGCGCGCCGGGCGGGCGCACCGGGGCGCGCTCGGGCGCGGCCGCGCTCGAGGTCGCCCGCGCCGTGGCCGCCACTCCCGGGCTGCGGCTGGCCGGGGTGGCCGGCTACGAGGGCGCGCTCGCCCACGACGCCGCCCCCGCCAGCCTCACCGTCGTGCGCACCTACCTGTCGGACCTGCGCTCGCTGCACGCCCGGCTGCTGGCCGAGGGCCTCTACCCCGAGCTGCCGGAGGGCATCGTCGTCAGCGCCGGCGGCAGCGCCTACTTCGACGCCGTCGCCGACGTCCTCGGCCCGCTGCACGACCCCGGCGGGCCGGTGCCCGTGCGCGTCGTCGTGCGCGCCGGCGCCTCCGTCGCCCACGACGACGGGTTCTACCGCTCCATCACCCCCATGGCGCGCGGCGCCGCCGGCGAGCTGCGCTCGGCCCTGCACGGGTGGGCGCGGGTCGTCTCCCGCCCCGAACCCGGTCTGGCGCTGGCCGACGCGGGCAAGCGCGACCTGCCCTTCGACGAGGGGCTGCCGGAGGTCCAGGCCGTGCGCCGCGGCGGCGACGGCGACACCGCACCCCTGCAGGGGGCGAGCGTCACCGCGCTCAACGACCAGCACCTGTTCGTGCGCCTGGAGGGCGCGGCGCGCGAGGTGCGCGTCGGCGACGTGCTGCGGCTGGGGCTCTCGCACCCGTGCACGACGTTCGACAAGTGGCAGCTGCTGCCCGTGCTCGACGACGCGCTGGCTCCGCAGCCGGTGCTCGTGGACTGGGTGCGGACGGTGTTCGGGTGAGCGGGTCCCGGGCGGGCGGGGACCGGGCGGGCGAGCCGCTGCTGGTGCGCGGCGCCCTGCTCGTCGACGGCACGGGGGCACCGGCCCGCCGCGCCGACGCGCTCCTGGTGGACGGGCGCGTCGCCGAGCTCGGCGAGGTCACCACGACCGCCGGGGCGCGCGTGCTCGACGCCGGCGGTCTCGTGCTGGCCCCCGGGTTCATCGACATGCACGCCCACTCCGACCTGGCCGTCCTCACCGACCCCGAGCACCTGGCCAAGACCACCCAGGGCGTGACGACCGAGGTCGTCGGCCAGGACGGGCTGAGCTACGCCCCCGTCGACGACGCGGCCCTGGAGGTGCTGCGCGAGCAGCTGGCGGGCTGGAACGGCGTCCCCGACCTGGATTGGTCCTGGCGGAGCGTGGGGGAGTACCTGGACCGCGTCGACGCGGGCGCGGCGGTGAACGTCTGCTACCTCGTGCCGCAGGGCACCGTGCGGATGCTCGCCGTCGGCACCGAGGACCGCCCCGCGAGCGCCGCCGAGCTGGCGCGCATGCGCGAGCTCGTCGACGCGGGGATGCGCGAGGGCGCCTTCGGGATGTCCAGCGGGCTGACCTACGTGCCCGGGATGTACGCGGACACCGACGAGCTCGTGGCGCTGTGCGAGGTGGTCGCCGCGCACGGGGGCTTCTACGCCCCGCACCAGCGCTCCTACGGCCGGGGCGCGCTGGAGGCGTACGCCGAGGTCGTCGAGGTCGCCCGCCGCTCCGGCGCCGCGCTGCACCTGACCCACGCCACGATGAACTTCGCCGTCAACGCCGGCCGCGCCGGGGAGCTGCTCGCCCTCGTCGACGCCGCGCTCGCCGACGGCGTCGACGTCACCCTCGACACCTACCCCTACCTGCCCGGCTCGACGACCCTGGCCGCCGTGCTGCCCGGCTGGGCCTCGGCCGGCGGACCGGCGGCCACGCTGCGGCGGCTGGAGGAACCCGCTGCGCTGCAGCGCATCCGCCACGCGGTCGAGGTCGAGGGCTCCGACGGCTGCCACGGCGTCGTCGCCGACTGGGCGACGCTGGAGGTCTCCGGCGTGCGCCACGCGGAGCTGTCCGGGCTCGTCGGGCGGACGATCGCGCAGATCGCCGCGGACACCGGTGCCGCGCCGTTCGAGGTGTTCACCGACGTGCTGCGCCGCGACCGGCTCGGCACGACGGTCCTGCAGCACGTGGGCCACGAGGAGAACGTGCGCGCCGTCATGACCCACCCCCGCCACTGCGGCGGCAGCGACGGCCTGCTGGTGGGCGCGAAACCCCACCCGCGCGCCTGGGGGACGTTCGCGCACTACCTGGGCCGCTACGTGCGCGAGGAGGGCGTGCTGGGCCTGGAGGAGTGCGTGGCGCACCTGACCTCCCGGCCCGCCCGGCGCCTGGGCCTGACCGACCGCGGCGTCGTGCGCCCCGGCGCCGTCGCCGACCTCGTCCTCTTCGACCCCGCCACGGTCGCCGCCGGGTCCACCTTCGCCGAACCCCGCCGCCAGGCCGTCGGCATCCCGCACGTCCTGCTCGCCGGGACCCCCGTCGTCGCCGACGGCGTGCGCACCGGTGCCGTGCCCGGCCGCGCCCTGCGCCACCGCGGCTGACGTCCCCGGCCCGCGGCGCCCCGGCCGTCGCGACCGCGTCGGCTCCCTTGTCGAACGACAGTCAACGACATATCGTCGATGCATCGAGTGCGGCACGCGGCCGCGCCGGGCGTGGAGGTGGGACGTGAGGGGCGAGGCGTTCGGGGCAGGGTCGTGGGGTCCGCGCGGTGGTCGCCGGCACCACCCCGGCGGGCCGTTCGGGTTCGGCGGGCCGTTCGGGTTCGGCGGGCCGGACTGGCCGTTCGAGGGGCGCGGACCGCGGGGCTCCGGCGGGTTCGGGCGCGGCGGGGGGCGCCGCCCGCGCGGCGACGTGCGGACCGCGGTGCTCGTGCTGCTGGCCGAGGGGCCCAGCAACGGGTACCGGATCATCGGGGAGGTCGCCCGCCGCAGCGACGGGCGGTGGCGGCCGAGCCCCGGCTCGGTCTACCCGACCCTGCAGCAGCTGCAGGACGAGGGGCTCGTGGAGGCGGACGCGCAGGACGCCCGGCGGTTCGCGCTGACCGAGCAGGGGCGCCGCCACGTCGCCGAGGAGCTGGCCGACGTCCCGCCGCCGTGGGAGGCGGCCGAGGACGCCCCCGGCCGCGAGCAGGCGCACGAGCTGCGCCGCCAGCTCGCCGGCATCGCGGCCACCTACCAGCAGATCGCCGTCACCGGCCGCCCGGCCGACCTGCGCCGGGCCGGGGACGTGCTGGAGCAGTGCCGCCGCGACCTGGTCGCCGTCCTGGCCCAGGACCTCAGGGAGACGCCGGAGCCCTGACGCGCGTGCGCGCCACGACGGGCGTGACGGCGTGCACGACCCCGGTGCGCGGCAGCAGCTGCGACAGGGGGGGCCCGCCGGCGCCCAGCAGGTCCAGCCCCAGCGCGCAGTTGGCGACCAGGCGGTGGTCCCCGCCGCCGCGCACAGGCCCGGTGCTGGCCCGCGCGCCGGCGCGGCGGTGGCGCACGTGCTCGGCGATCCAGCCGGGTCCGACGACCACGTCCGGGCTCGTCACCAGCAGCAGCGTGCCCGCCGCCCCGCCCGTCCCCGCCCCGCCCGTCCCGCCGTGCGCCGCGCGGCGGGCCACCTCGGCGGCGGCCGCGTCGATCAGCTGCCCGGCGTCCTCGGCCCGCGGGTGGTGGTCGACGGCGAGGTCGACGCCGTCCACGAGGGCGACCAGCGGCGCCCACGAGGCCAGCAGCCGCTCGAGCGCGGCGGGCGCGGACGTGGCCAGCAGCACGGTCGTGGGGACGCCGCCCGCCGCGGCCTCGTCCGCCGCGGCCACCAGGTGCTCCAGGCAGGCCTCCGCGAGGGGCGTGTCCGCGGGCGGCACCGGCAGCACGACGACGGCGCGGTCCACGCGCACCCGCCACCCCCGTCCGCTCCGTCAGAGCACTCACCGTAGAGAACCTGTCTACTGAGAGTGTGCGCCTCGGGTCAAGATCGGCGCAGCGGAAGCGCCGGGCCTCGCTCGACCCCGCCCTCGCTCGACCCCGTCTTCCCTTGACCCCGACGCTGCGTCAACTCCTACCGTCCTCGGGACCGGTGGGTGCACCGGACGGCAGGAGGGGGCGGGGAGCGTGGAGTGGACGATCTCGGAGGTCGCCCGGGCGGCGGGCACGACGAGCCGCACGCTGCGCCACTACGGCGACGTCGGGCTGCTCGCGCCCAGCCGCACCGGCCCCAACGGCTACCGCTACTACGACGACGCCGCGTTGCGGCGCCTGCAGCGGATCATGCTGCTGCGCGAGCTCGGGATGGGTCTGCCGGCCATCCGCGACGTGCTCGAGGCGCGCACCGACGAGGTGAGCGCGCTGCGCGCCCACCTCGACCTGCTGCGGGCCGAGGCGGCCCGCACGGCACGGCTCGTCGAGTCCGTGCGCACCACCCTGGAGAGGACGCAGCGAGGAGAGGAGCTCGACGTGGAGCAGGTGTTCGACGGCTTCGACCACGGCCGTCACGAGGAGGAGGTCGTGCAGCGCTGGGGGCGCGAGGCGGCCGACGGCGTCCGGCGGGCCTGGGAGTCGCTGGGGGAGCGGGGCCGCGAGGCCCACGCGGCCGAGCACGCCGCGCTCGCGCGGGCGCTGGCCGACGCCGCCGCCCGCGGGGACGACGCGGGTGCACCGCACGTGCAGGAGCTCGTGCGCCGCCACCACGCGTGGGTGTCGCTGTTCTGGACCCCCTCGGCCGAGGCGTACCGCGCCCTGACGCGCGGGTACGTGGACGACGAGCGGTTCCGCGCCGCCTACGACGCCGCCGGCCCCGGCACCGCGCGCTACCTGCACGAGGCCGCGGACGTGTTCGCCGGGCGGTCGCTGAGCTGACGCCCGCGCGTCACCGGCCCGACCACCGCGCGCCGCCGCCGTGTCGGGGGCCGGGTGCAGGCTGGTCGCATGAGCGGAGCGAGCGGTGTCGTGGGCGGCGTGGGGACGGCGGGGGCCGACGGCGCGGTGCAGCGCGTCGGCGCGGCGGAGCTGTCGGGACGCGCGGGCTACGACCCGCTGTTCCTGGCGCCCGGGCCCGCGGTGCCGGTGCCGGTGCCCACCGACGGCACGCCGGTCGTGGTCCTGCCCTACACGCACTTCTCGATCGTCCAGCGCCCCGACCGGCGGCTGGCGGCCGCGACGGTCGTGGCCGTCGACGGCGCGAGCCTGGTCGACGTCCCGCGCTCGGGGGACGCCTGGTTCCTCGACCCGCGCATCGCCCCCGACGAGCAGGCCGGGGCGGAGCTCTACGCGCGCAACGACTTCGACCGCGGGCACCTGGTCCGCCGGCGGGACGCGGGCTGGGGCGCGGACGCGCGGGAGGCGAACGCCGACACGTTCTCCTACGCCAACGCCGCCCCGCAGGCCTCGCGCTTCAACCAGTCCCTGGAGCTGTGGCTGGGGCTGGAGGACCACGTCCTGGACCACGCGCGGCGCTGGGACCAGCGCCTCGTCGTCGTCACCGGGCCGGTGTTCGCCGACGACGACCCCGAGTACCGCGGGGTGCGCATCCCGCGCCGGTTCTACAAGGTGGCCGCGCACCTGCGCGAGCCGGCGGGCGGCGGCGCCCCGCAGCTGGCCAGCACCGGCTTCGTCCTGGACCAGACCCCGCTCGTCGCCGACGTCGTCGGTGCGCCGTCCGCCCAGGAGGTCCCCGAGATCGGGGGGTTCCGCACCTTCCAGGTGCCGGTGGCCGACATCGCGGAGCTGACGGCCCTGGACCTCGGCCCGCTCGTGGCGGCCGACCGGCTGCCGGAGCTGGTGCCCACCCCGGCCGCCATCGAGGGCGGGGTGCCCGCCTGGCGGCCGGTCGGGCGCCCCGCGGACCTGCTGCTCTGACGCGGGGCCGCGCGCCGCACCCGCACGCCGCACCTGCACCGCGGGGACGACGACGGCCCGCGGCCCCGCTGCGCGCGGGACCGCGGGCCGGTCGTCGGGCCGGTCTCGGGCCGGTCAGCCCTTGCGCAGCTGCACGACCGCCCAGGACAGCGGCGGCAGCACGACGGTCGCGGTGCCGTCGGTGACGCTGACGTCCTCCAGCGGGCGCAGGCCGACCTGCTGGTGGTCGCCCGTCGCGTTGGTCGTGTGCCGGTCCTGGCCCTCGGTGGCGGCGAGGACCTTGGCCCCGGCCACGCGGTCCACGCCGAAACCGCGCAGCGCGACGTCCACGGACGCCGGCTCCGACAGGTCGCGGTTGGCCAGGAAGAGGGTGAGGGTCTCCTCGTCCCAGGTGGCCGACGCGTCGACGACGTCGACGCCGCCGAAGTTCGAGCTCTCGTACTTGTCGGACTGCGTGACGACCTGCAGGACGTTCCCGCTCGCCAGGCGGCGGACCTGCTCGAACGGGTGCGCGATGGTCTGCTTCCAGGCGTCCCCGCCCGGCTCGCTGCGCAGCAGGCCGATGACGTTGACGAGCTGGGCCTGGGCCCCGATCGTCACGCGATCGCTGTGGCGCAGCAGCGAGTTCAGCAGGGTGCCGACGACGACGGCGTCGGTGATGGAGTACTCGTCCTCGATGACGCGGGGGGCCACGTCCCACGGCTGCACGCCCTCGGCGTGGTGCGGGCGCGACTGGTACCAGACGTTCCACTCGTCGAAGCTCAGGTTGATCTTCTTGGAGTGCTTCCCCTTGGCGCGCACCGCGTCCGCGGTCGCGACGACCTGCTCGATGAACAGGTCCATGTCGACGGCGGAGGCCAGGAAGTTCCCGACGTCGCCTTCCTTCTCCTCGTAGTACGCGTGGCAGGAGACGTAGTCCACCGCGTGGTAGGCGAGGTCGAGGACGGTCGACTCCCACTCGCCGAACGTCGGCATCGAACGGCTGGAGGAACCCACCGCGACGAGCTCGATGCTCGGGTCGATCGAACGCATCGCCATGCCGGTCTCGGCGGCGAGGCGGCCGTACTCGGCGGCGGTCTTGTGACCGGTCTGCCAGGGGCCGTCGAGCTCGTTGCCCAGGCACCACAGCTTGATGTCGAACGGGTCCTTGCTGCCGTGCGCCTTGCGCAGGTCGGAGAACTTCGTCCCGGAGTCGAGGTTGGTGTACTCCAGCAGGTCGCAGGCCTCCTGCAGGCCGCGGGTGCCGAGGTTCACGGCCATCATCGTCTCGGTGCCGACCTTGCGGGCCCAGGCGTCGAACTCCGCCAGGCCGAACTGGTTGGTCTCCACCGAGCGCCAGGCGCGGTCGATGCGGCGCGGGCGCTCCTCGCGCGGGCCGACGGAGTCCTCCCACTCGAAGCCGGAGACGAAGTTCCCGCCGGGGTAGCGGACGACCGTCGGGCCGATCTCCCTGGTCAGCTCCAGGACGTCGGTCCGCAGGCCGTCCTCGTCCGCGGTGGGGTGGTCGGGCTCGAAGATGCCGGTGTACACGCAGCGGCCCATGTGCTCGACGAACGAGCCGAAGAGGCGGCGTGGGACCGGGCCCACGGTGAAGGCGGGGTCGAGGGCCAGTCGAGCGGTGCGCACGAGGAGTCTCCTGGGGTTCGCGTCACGTCGGTGTGATTGCAACCTTGATTGCAACGTTGGAAGGCAGTCAACGCGAAGTCGGCGACGGCGTCAAGGCGCCGGTGGCAGAATGCGCCGGTGCCCACCTCCCGAGCGACCGTGCGAGCGACGACGCTGCGAGACGTCGCCGAGGCGGCGGGAGTGTCGATCAAGACCGTCTCCAACGTCGTCAACGACCACCCCCACGTGCGCCCGGAGATGCGCGAGCGCGTGCGGGCCGTCATCGAGCGGCTCGACTACCGCCCCAACGGCATCGGCCGTCAGCTGCGCCAGGGGCGCACCGGCCTGGTGGCCCTGGCCCTGCCCAACGTCACCTACCCCTACTACGGCGAGCTGACCTCGGCGCTGGTGACGGCCGCCCGCGCCCGCGGCCTCACGCTGCTGGTGGAGCAGACCGACGCCGACCTGGATCGCGAGCGCGAGGTCGCGGCCGGCTTCCCGGTCCGGATGGTCGACGGGCTGGTCTTCGTCCCGCTCACGATGGACGTGGAGGAGCTCGCGCTGCGCCGCGACCGCACACCGGCGGTCCTCATCGGCGAGCACGGCGAGGGCTCCGGCCTGGACCGGGTCACCATCGACTCCGTGGACATCGGCACCACCGCCACCCAGCACCTGATCGACGCGGGCCGCCGGCGCATCGCCTTCCTCGGCGACAAGTCCACCCACCGCTCCCCGGTCGTCGCCCAGCGCGCCACCGGGTACCGCACCGCCCTGGAGCGCAACGGCCTCGACGTCGACCCCGGCCTGCTGTGGCCGCTGCCGGAGTGGGAGCGCCGGTACGGCTTCGAGGGCGCCACGGCCCTGCTGCGGGCCCGTCCGGACGTGGACGCGATCTTCGCCGCCAACGACCTCGTCGCCTTCGGGGCCCTGCACGCGCTGCGCCTGTCGGGGCGCCGGGTGCCCGAGGACGTGGCGGTCGTCGGCGTCGACGACGTCGAGGACGCGAAGTTCGCCGCGCCGACGCTGACCTCCATCGCCCTGGACCGCTCCGAGATGGCCGACCTCGCGCTCGGGCTGCTGGCCGACCGCCTCGCCGGCTCCGACGCCCCGCCCCGGCTGCTGTCGGTCAAGGGCGAGCTCGTCGTGCGGGAGAGCACCGGCGGCTGACCCGACCCGGGCGGCGCCGACGGCGCCGGGCCGCCCGGTGGGTCCGGCGGGCCGCCGGTGGCGCGGGCTGGCAGCATCGCGCCCGTGCGCGCCGTGCAGATCACCCGGACCGGGGGACCGGAGGTCCTCGCCGTCGTCGAGCTGGCCGACCCGCGCCCCGGGCCGGGGCAGGTCCTCGTGGCCGTCGAGGCCGCGGGCGTCAACTACATCGACACCTACCGCCGCAGCGGGGTCTACCCGCTGCAGCTGCCCGCCGTCCTCGGCGGCGAGGGCGCCGGGCGGGTGCTCTCGCTCGGCGAGGGCGTCGAGGGCTTCGCGCGGGGGCAGCTCGTGGCGTGGAAGGAGGCCCCCGGCAGCTACGCCGAGCAGGTCCTCGTCGACGCCGCGGAGCTGGTGCCCGTGCCGGCGGGGGTCGACGCCACCACGGCCGCCGCCGTCATGCTCCAGGGGCTGACCGCGCACTACCTGTGCACCGACACCCACCGGGTCACCGACGGCACCTGGGCGCTGGTGCACGCCGGCGCCGGCGGGGTCGGGCTGCTGCTGACGCAGATGGTGAAGCTGCGCGGCGGGCGCGTCCTGGCCACCACGAGCACCGAGGACAAGGCCGAGCTCAGCCGTGCCGCGGGCGCCGACGCGGTGGTCCGCTACGCCGAGGCCACCCGCACCGCCCGCGAGCTCACCGGCGGGCGCGGTGTCGACGTCGTCTACGACGGCGTCGGCAGGGACACCTTCGACGCCGGCCTGGAGGCGCTGCGCCCGCGCGGGCTCATGGTGCTCTTCGGCGGCTCCAGCGGGCAGGTGCCGCCCTTCGACGTGCAGCGGCTCAACGCCGCGGGCTCGCTGTTCCTCACCCGCCCCACGCTGGGCTCCTACACCCTCACGCGCGCCGAGCTGCTCTCGCGCACCGAGGAGGTCTTCGGCTGGATCGCCGCCGGCCGCCTCGACGTGCGGATCGGGCGCACCTACCCGCTGGAGCGGGCGCGCACCGCGCA
Source organism: Kineococcus aridisoli (assembly GCF_050871885.1). Classification (NCBI taxonomy): domain Bacteria; kingdom Bacillati; phylum Actinomycetota; class Actinomycetes; order Kineosporiales; family Kineosporiaceae; genus Kineococcus; species Kineococcus aridisoli. Next base: position 32,448 of record NZ_JBJLSF010000027.1, read on the forward strand.
CGAGGACCTGCAGGGCCGGCGCAGCACCGGGAAGCTGCTGCTGCTGCCCTGAGCGCGGCCCGGGCGACGGCTCAGACCTCGCCGCCCAGGACGCAGAACTCGTTGCCCTCCGGGTCGGCCAGCACCGTCCACGGCACCCGGTCGCCCTGTCCGACGTCGGCGTGGCGGGCGCCGGTGCGCAGGGCCTCGGCGATGACGTGCTCGCGCCCGCGCCCGCCCCGGCGGGCCCGCACGTCCAGGTGCCAGCGGTTCTTGCCGACGTGCGGGTGGGGGCTGCGCACGAACTCCAGGTGGGGACCGGTGTCCCCGTGCCGCAGCGCCTGCACCTCGGGGGAGGAGCGCACGTGCCGCCAGCCGGACAGCGGTGCCCAGAAGTTCGCCAGCGCGAGCGGGTCGAGCGCCTGGCAGACGACGGCGGCCACCGATCCGCAGCCGTCGTACTCCGGCCGCGGGTCCAGCACGCACAGCTCGTTGCCCTCCGGGTCGGCCAGCACCGTCCACGGGACCTCGCCCTGGCCGACGTCGGCGGGGCGCGCACCCAGGTCGAGCAGGTGCTCCACCGTCCGGCGCTGCTCGGCGGGGGAGGAGGTGTCCAGGTCCAGGTGGATCCGGTTCGGCCCCGTCTTCACGTCGTCCACGGGCACGAAGACCAGCCCGAGACCGGGTTCGCCCTCGGGCGGGTCCACGTCGACCTCGTCGTCGTCGACGTGGCCGATCCGCCAGGACAGCGCCTGCGCCCACCAGTGCGCCAGCCGCCCGGGGTCGGCGGCGTCGACGACGACGTCGACGAGCAGGCTGTCGCTCAGCGCCGCGCTCCTCTCAGCGGTGGTGCGTCACTGACCGCGGCCGGTCTCGCGCTGCAGCTCGTCGATGAGCTCGGAGGCGCGCGCCTTGTCGAGGTCGTCGGGCAGCTCGCGGCCGGCCTCGCGGGCCAGCGTCTGCAGGTAGCTGCGCTGCGGGCCCGTCATGGGCTCGTCGCCGGTGACCCACGTCTCGGGGTCCTTCTCGGCGTTCTGGGTGGGGTCCGGGGTCTCGTTCTCGCTCACGGGGGCGACGCTACGGCGAGGCTCCGACACGTGCCCGCCGAAGCGGCCCCGGCCCGCCGGCGGCCCGGCCGCCCGCCCCGCCCGCTCGCCCTAGGATCGGGGCATGACCCACGTCCTGTCCGCGGTGGCCTGGCCCTACGCCAACGGCCCCCGCCACATCGGCCACGTCGCCGGCTTCGGCGTCCCCTCCGACGTGTTCAGCCGGTACATGCGGATGGCGGGTCACGACGTCCTCATGGTCTCCGGCACCGACGAGCACGGCACGCCCATCCTCGTGCAGGCCGAGCAGGAGGGGGTCAGCCCCCAGGAGCTCGCGGACCGCTACAACCGCGTCATCGCCGAGGACCTGCAGGGCCTGGGGCTGTCCTACGACCTCTTCACCCGCACCACCACGCGCAACCACTACTCCGTGGTGCAGGAGGTGTTCCGCAGCGTGCACCGCAACGGGTACATGGTGGCCAGGAAGGGCATGGGCGCCATCTCGCCCTCCACGGGCCGCACGCTGCCGGACCGCTACGTCGAGGGCACCTGCCCGATCTGCGGCTTCGACGGCGCCCGCGGCGACCAGTGCGACAACTGCGGCAACCAGCTGGACGCCATCGAGCTGAAGAACCCGCGCAGCCGCATCGACGGCGAGGTCCCGGTCTTCGTCGAGACCGAGCACTTCTACCTCGACCTGCCGGCGGTCGCCGACGCCCTGGGCTCCTGGCTGCAGACGCGCGCGCAGACGGGCCGCTGGCGCCCCAACGTGCTGAAGTTCTCGCAGAACCTGCTGGAGGACATGAAGCCGCGGGCCATGACCCGCGACATCGACTGGGGCATCCCCGTCCCGCTGGCCGGCTGGGAGGACAACCCCGCCAAGCGGCTGTACGTGTGGTTCGACGCCGTCGTCGGGTACCTGTCGGCCTCGGTGGAGTGGGCGCGCCGCTCCGGCGACGACGACGCGTGGCGGGCCTGGTGGACCGACCCGTCGGCGGAGTCGTACTACTTCATGGGCAAGGACAACATCACCTTCCACTCCCAGATCTGGCCCGCGGAGCTGCTGGCCCACGACGGCCGCGGCGCGCGCGGCGGGCAGCCGGGGCCGCTGGGGAACCTCAACCTGCCCACCGAGGTCGTCGCCAGCGAGTTCCTCACCATGGAGGGCAAGCAGTTCTCCTCCAGCCGCGGCGTCGTCATCTACGTCCGCGACGTGCTGGCCCGCTACCAGCCGGACGCGCTGCGCTACTTCATCTCCGCCGCCGGCCCGGAGAACAACGACTCCGACTTCACCTGGCAGGAGTTCGCCACCCGCACCACCAGCGAGCTCGTCGCCGGCTGGGGCAACCTCGTCAACCGGACGGCCTCGCTCATCGCCAAGAACGTCGGGCGGATCCCCCCCGCCGGGGAGCTCACCGACGCCGACCGGGCGCTGCTGGGCACCACCCGCGCCGGCTTCGCGGCCGTGGGCGAGCTCATCGAGCACCACCGCCAGCGCGCCGGGCTGGGGGAGGCCATGCGCGTGGTCGGCGAGGTCAACAAGTACCTCACCGAGCAGGAGCCCTGGAAGCTGAAGAACTCCGACCCCGAGCGCATGCGCACCGTGCTGCACGTGACCGCCCAGGCCGTCTCCGACTGCCGCACGCTGCTCTCGCCGTACCTGCCGCACTCGGCGCAGCAGGTCCACGAGGCCCTCGGCGGCACCGGCACCGTCTCCCCGCTGCCGCAGCTGCGCGAGGTGACCGACCTCGACGACGCCTCCCGCTCCTACCCCGTCCTCACCGGCGACTACCGGCGCGGCACGGGCGAGGGCGCGACGCTGCCCGCGTGGGGCCCGGCGCCGATCGTGCCGGGCACCCCGGTGGCCGCGCCCACGCCGATCTTCACCAAGCTCGACGTCGCGGCCGTCGTCGAGGAGGAACTGGCACGGCTGCAGCGGTGAGCCCGCGCGACACCTCCCGGCCGCCGGCACCGCCCCCGTTGGCGGTCCCCGTGGCCGACAACCACACCCACCTGGACGGCGAGTCCTCGCCCGCCGAGGTCGCCGCGCTGCTCGCGGCGGCCTCGGCGGCCGGCGTCCCGCGCTCGGTGCAGATCGGCTGCGACCTGCCGGCGGCGCGGTGGACGGTCGAGGCCGTCGAGCGGCACCCGCAGCTGCTGGGCGGCGTGGCGATCCACCCCAACGAGGCGCCCCTGCTGGCCGAGCGCGGCGAGCTGGACGCGGCGCTGGCGGAGATCCGCGCCCTCGCCGCCCACCCGCGGATCCGGGTCGTGGGGGAGACGGGCCTGGACACCTTCCGCACCGGTCCCGAGGGCCGCGCCGTGCAGGAGCTCTCCTTCCGCGCGCACATCGCGATGGCCAAGGAGCTGGGCCTGGCGCTGCAGATCCACGACCGCGACGCGCACGAGGACGTCCTGCGCGTCCTGGCCGAGGAGGGGGCGCCGGAGCGCACGGTGTTCCACTGCTTCTCCGGCGACGCGGCGATGGCCCGCACCTGCGCCGACGCCGGGTACTACCTCTCCTTCGCGGGGACGGTGACGTTCAAGAACGCCGAGCCCCTGCGCGAGGCGCTGCGCGCGGCGCCTCGCGACCGCCTCCTGGTCGAGACCGACGCGCCCTACCTCACCCCGGTCCCGCACCGCGGGCGGCCCAACGCGGGCTACCTCGTCCCGCTCACGGTGCGCTCGATGGCGGCCACGCTCGGCGCCGACCTCGACGAGCTGTGCGGGCAGCTGGCCGCCACCGCGGAAGCGGTCTACGGCCCCTGGTGACGGCCCCCGGTGACGGGCCCCGGTGACGGACCCCGGTGACGGGTCCCGGCGCCCTCCGCCCGCGCGCGGGACCAGCTCCAGGGATCACGGCGACTTGTCGAAGAAGTCTCGGAGCGGTTACGGTCCGCTCCTGTCGGCCGGATCGAGACGGCCGGGTCGCGCGGCCGACGTGGGGACGGGGGTCCCTCCTCGACGGCCTGACCCGGAGCTCGTGCCCGGGCACATCGTCGAAGGACCTCCTCGTGCAGTTGCGCCAGCTCGTCTCCCGCACCGTCGGCAAGACCTCCAGGACCGTGCGGATCGCCGCGGGAGGCAGCGCTCTGGTCGTCGTCGTCGGCGGCACCGCGGCCTTCACCGCCCTCGACAAGGACGTCGTCCTGGACGCCGACGGGCGCACGAGCGAGGTGAGCACCTTCGGCGGCACCGTCGCCGACGTGCTCGAGGCGCAGGGCGTCGTCCTGGGCGCGCACGACGTCGTGGCCCCCGCGCCGGACACGGAGGTCACCGACGGGCAGACCATCGTCGTCCGCTACGGCCGCCAGCTCTCCCTCACCCTCGACGGCGAGCAGCGGACCTACTGGACCACCGCCCGCACCGTCGACGAGGCGCTGGCCGACCTGGACGTGCGCGCCGACGGCGCCAAGCTGTCCGCCTCCCGCTCCGAGCCGCTGGGCCGCGCGGGCCTGGCCCTGGACGTCGTGACGCCCAAGCAGGCCGCCGTCGTCCACGACGGCCAGCAGCAGCAGCTGACCACCACCGCCACCGACGTCGCGGGCCTGCTCGCCGAGTCCGGCGTCCTCGTCCGCCCGGGCGACGAGGTCTCCGCCCTGCCGGAGACGCGCATCACCCCCGGCTTCCAGCTCTACGTCGTGCGCGTGGACCGCTCCACCTCCACCGAGGTCGTGGCGATCCCGCACGGCAGCCGCACCGAGCAGACCGACCGGCTCTTCACCGGCGAGCGCGAGGTCGTCACCGCGGGCGTGGACGGCTCCAAGACGCTCAGCTTCGCCGACGTCTTCCGCGACGGCGTGCGCACCCAGCACGACCTCACCGGTGAGGTCGTCGACGCCGCCCCCGTGGAGGAGGTCGTGCAGGTGGGCACCAAGCCCAAGCCCGCCCCCGCCCCCGCTCCGGCGCCCGCCGAGAGCTCCGGCGGCTCCGGCGGCGGGTCCGTCAGCGGCGCCGACGGGCTGAACTGGGCCGCCCTGGCCCGGTGCGAGTCCGGCGGGAACCCGAGCATCGTCTCCAGCAGCGGCAAGTACCACGGCCTGTACCAGTTCAGCGTCTCCACCTGGAGGGCCGTCGGCGGCAGCGGGCTGCCCAGCCAGGCCTCCGCCGAGGAGCAGACCCACCGCGCCAAGCTGCTGTACCAGCGCGCCGGTGCCGGACAATGGCCCGTGTGCGGCAAGAAGCTCTGAGCTCCCTCCTGACGGCCAGGGACGTCCGGGACCTGGCGACCCGGCTCGGCGTGCGGCCGACGAAGACCCTCGGGCAGAACTTCGTCGTCGACGCCAACACCGTCCGGCGCATCGTGCGCCTGGCCGACCTCGACCGCGACGACGTCGTGGTCGAGGTCGGCCCCGGCCTGGGCTCGCTGACCCTGGCGCTGCTGGAGGTCGCCGACCGGGTCGTCGCCGTCGAGATCGACCCCGTCCTGGCCGCCGAGCTGCCCACCACCGTGGGGGCCCGCGCGCGGGCCGGGACCTCCTTCGACGTCGTCCTCGCCGACGCCGTGGCCGTCGAGCAGCTGCCCGGGCCGGCGCCGACGGCCCTGGTCGCGAACCTGCCCTACAACGTCGCGGTGCCCGTGCTGCTGTCGATGCTGGCGCGCTTCGGCACCCTGCGCCACGGCCTGGTCATGGTGCAGTCCGAGGTCGCCGACCGCCTCGTGGCACCGCCCGGCAGCCGCACCTACGGCGTGCCCAGCGTCAAGACCGCCTGGTACGCCGAGGCCCGCCGTGCCGGGTCCGTGCCCCCGCCGGTGTTCTGGCCCGTGCCGCGGGTCGACTCCGGCCTGGTCGCCTTCACCTGCCGGCGGCCCCCGTCGACCTCGGCCACCCGCGAGGAGGTGTTCGCCGTCGTCGACGCCGCCTTCGCCCAGCGCCGCAAGACGCTGCGGGCCGCCCTCGCCGGCTGGGCGGGCTCGGCCGCCGCGGCGGAGCAGGCCCTGCGCGCCGCGGGCGTCGACCCGTCCGCGCGCGGCGAGCAGCTCGGCGTCGAGGACTTCGCCCGCATCGCCGAGGCCGGTCCGGCCGCACCCCGCCCGCCGGCCTGAGCCGGGCGGTCGCGAGCGCACCGGGCCCCCGTCACCCTCACGCAGGGGGAGGGTCGTCGTCGCGGCGGCACCGCCCCGGCTACGGTGGCAGTGGTGACGCACCGTGGGGCGTCGTCAGCGAGGAGCGAGGACGTGGTCGACGGAGTCGACGAGGTGGGCGGGCTCGACGAGGCCGACCGGGCCGGTGGGGCGGGCGGGGCCGGTGCGCCCGAGGGGCGGATCGCCGTGCTCATCCCGGCGTACCAGGCCTCCGCCACCCTCCCCGAGACGCTGCGCAGCCTGCAGGCCCAGACGCGCGGGGACTGGATCGCCGTCGTCGTCGACGACGGCTCCACGGACGGCACCGGCGCCGTGGCCGAGCAGCTCGGCGACCCGCGCATCAGCGTGGTGCGCCGCCCCAACGGGGGCATCGCGGCCGCCCGCAACACCGGCCTGGACAACCTGCCGCCCTCCGCGCGCTTCGTCACCTTCCTCGACGCCGACGACGTCCTGCTCCCGCACGCGCTGGCCGCGCTGACCGCCGCGCTGGAGGCGAACCCCTCCGTCGAGTTCGTGCACGCCCTCGCCGAGACCGTCGACTTCCGCGGGGAGCTGCTCGACGAGGGCGGCTGGCCCGACTTCATGCGCCGGCGCTGGGGCCTGGAGGGCCGGCGCTTCGTGCCGCTGCCGGTGCACGCGCCCACCACCCTGGACAGCGTGCTGCACGACTGGCGCGGCTACCCGCCCGCCGTCTGGCTCATCCGGCGCAGCGCGGTCGACGCCGTCGGCCGCTTCGACGGGTCGATCCCGATGTGCGACGACTGGGACTACGTGCGCCGCCTGGCCCGGCGGCAGCCGCTGCTGCTGCTCGACGAGGTCGTCGCCCACTACCGCCGCCACGAGCGCAACGCCACCAACGACGGCGACGCCGCCCGCGTCGGCGCGCGCGCCTTCTACCGCAAGGCGCTGCACGACCCGGAGGACGACCCGCGCTCGCGCGCCACGGCCCGCCGGGCCTGGCGCGCCCTGCAGGTCGAGGCCGGCGCCGCCGCGGCGCGCCGCGTGCCCGCCGCCCTGCGCGAGCGCCGCCCGGCCGCCGCCGGGCGCGACGTCGCCGCCGTCGGGGTGCACCTGGCGCGGTGGCTGCGGGGGTCGACCTTCAGCGCGCCGCGGCGCTGAGCCCCGCCGGGTCGGCGTCCGGCCCGGCGGTCCGGGACGCCCGCGGGTGCGCCTAGGGTCTGACGTCGTGGTGCCTCTTCCCGACGCGCAGGTCACCGTGCGCGCTCCCGCCAAGGTCAACCTCCTGCTGGAGGTCGGCCCCCGCCGCGACGACGGGTTCCACGACCTCGTGACGGTCTTCCAGGCCCTCTCGCTCTACGAGGAGGTCACGGCCGCGCCCGCCGAGGAGTTCTCGGTCACCGTCGAGGGCGTGGACGGCACCGACGTCGCGGACGTGCCCCTGGACGGCGCGAACCTCGCGCTGCGCGCCGCCCGGCTGCTCGCCGAGCGCGGCGGCGTCGACGAGGCCGTCGCGCTGCACGTGCGCAAGGGCGTCCCCGTCGCCGGCGGGATGGCGGGCGGCTCGGCCGACGCCGCCGCGGCCCTGGTCGCCTGCGACGCCCTGTGGGGCCTGCACGCCGGTCTGGACGCGCTCGCCGAGCTGGGCGCCGAGCTGGGCTCGGACGTGCCCTTCGGCCTGCACGGGCGCACCGCCGTCGGCACCGGCCGCGGCACCGAGCTGGCGCCCGTGCTCACCGAGGCGGCGTTCTCCTGGGTGCTCGTGCCGGGCGTGCGCGGCCTGCCCACGCCCGCGGTGTACGCCGAGTGCGACCGGCTGCGCGCGGCGGGGCTGGCGCCCGCGCCCACGGCCCAGGCCGGCGACGAGGGCCGGTTGCGGGCCGTCGAGGCCGCCCTGCGCTCCGGCGACCCCGCGCAGCTGGGCGCTGCGCTCTCCAACGACCTGCAGGCCGCCGCCTGCTCCCTGGCCCCCGAGCTGACCGGCACCCTCGCCGCGGGCGCCGCGGCCGGGGCCCTGGCCGGGATCGTCTCCGGGTCCGGGCCGACGGTGGCGCTGCTGGCCGCCTCCGCCGCCGAGGCGGACCGGATCGCCGGTGAGCTCGCCGGGCAGCTCGCCGGGCAGCTCGCCGGCGGAGCCCGCGTCCGCACCGCCACCGGCCCCGTGCCGGGCGCCCGGGTGCTGGAGGCGGTCGCCGTCCCCGTCCGCCACCGCGACGGGGGGGTGCGCTGATGGCCAACCTCGTCAGCGCCGAGGCGCTCACGGTCGTCCACGGCTCGCGCACGCTGCTCGACGGCGTCTCCCTCGGCGTCTCCGAGGGGGACCGCATCGGCGTCGTCGGCCGCAACGGCGACGGCAAGTCGACCCTGCTGCGGCTGCTGACCCGCGCGCAGGAGGCGGACGCCGGGCGGGTCACCCACACCGGCGGCCTGCGGCTGGGGATGCTCTCGCAGGGCGACGCGCTGGCGCCGGGCGCCAGCGTGCGCGAGGCCGTGCTCGGCGACCAGCCCGCCCACGCGTGGGCCTCGCAGTCGCGCGTGCGCGACGTCGTCGCGGGCCTGCTCGGCGACCTGGACGCCTCCGACGTCGGCGGGCTGGACGCCCTGGTCTCCACGCTCTCCGGCGGCCAGCGCCGCCGGGTCGCGCTGGCCGCGCTGCTCGCCGGCGACCACGACCTCGTGGTCCTGGACGAGCCCACCAACCACCTCGACGTCGAGGGCGTGGCCTGGCTGGCCGAGCACCTGCGCTCGCGCTGGCCCGCGGGCTCCGGCGCGCTGCTCGTCGTCACCCACGACCGCTGGTTCCTCGACGCCGTCTGCGAGCGCGTGTGGGAGGTGCACGACGGGGTCGTCGACCCCTACGACGGCGGGTACGCGGCGTACGTGCTGACCCGCGCCGAGCGCGCCCGCGTCGCCGCGGTCACCGAGGAGCGCCGGCAGAACCTGCTGCGCAAGGAGCTCGCCTGGCTGCGCCGCGGCGCTCCGGCGCGCACCAGCAAGCCGCGCTTCCGCATCGACGCCGCCAACGCCCTCATCGAGGACGTGCCGCCGCTGCGCGACTCGGTGGAGCTGGCCAAGATGGCGACCACCCGGCTGGGCAAGGACGTCGTCGACCTCGAGGACGTCACGCTGGGCTTCGGCGGCAAGCTGCTGCTGGACCGGGTGACATGGCGCCTGGGCCCGGGCGAGCGCATCGGGGTCGTCGGGGTCAACGGCGCGGGCAAGTCCTCGGTGCTGGGGCTGGTGAACGGCACCGTGCGCCCGGACGCCGGCCGCGTCCGGCGCGGCAGCACCGTGGTGGTGGCGACCCTGTCGCAGGAGGTCCGCGAGCTCGACGAGGTCGGCGGGCTGCGCGCCCTGGAGGCCGTCGAGAAGGTCGCCGGGCACGTGCGCCTGGGCGACCGGGACGTCCCGGCCGGGCAGCTGTTGGAGCGGCTGGGCTTCACCGCCCAGCGGGCCTGGACGCGGGTGGACGACCTGTCCGGCGGCGAGCGCCGCCGGCTGCAGCTGCTACGGCTGCTGATGGGCGAGCCGAACGTGCTGCTGCTGGACGAGCCGACCAACGACCTCGACACCGACACCCTGGCCGCCGTGGAGGACCTGCTCGACGGCTGGCCGGGCACCCTGGTCGTCGTCAGCCACGACCGCTACCTGCTCGAGCGCATCACCGACCGGCAGGTCGCGCTGCTGGGCGACGGCACCGTGCGCGACCTGCCGGGGGGCGTGGAGGAGTACCTGCAGCGGCGCGCGCAGGCGCGGGCGGCGCACCACGGCGCCCGGGCCGCGGCGGGTGCGGCCGCCGCGTCCGCCGCCGCGGGCACGGCGGCGGACGGGGCCGCCGTGCGGGCCGCCCGCAAGGAGATGGCCCGGGTGGAGCGGCAGCTGGAGAAGCTGGCCCGCCGCGAGGCGCAGCTGCACGAGCAGCTGGCCGCGCAGGCCACCGACCCGGTCGCGGTGACGGCGCTGGACGCGCAGCTGCAGGAGCTGCTCGCCGAGCGCGCGCAGCTGGAGGAGACCTGGCTGGAGGCCTCCGAGCTCGTGGAGTGAGCGATCAGCGCTTTGATCACTGTCTGTCGCTGACTGTGCTCATTGCGTCGAACGGGTGACGCTGATCGGGGGGATCATGCCCTTCGATCGTCACCGGGACTGCCACCCCTTGCGTCGTTCGGGTGGCTTTCCCCTACTCTGAGCCACGCACCGCCCGGTCTCCACGTGGGGGCGTTCGACCGGGGTGCCGCCGCCGCCGCCCGGCGGGGAGCTGCAGGACCAGTCCAGGGGGGACTTTGAGCATCAGCGACGCACCCGGAGCCAGGACGGACCGGGGGGAGCTGGAGGACCGGCTCCTCGGCACGTCACCGGCGGACGACCACACCGACGCGGCGCGCCGCGAGCGGCTGCTCGTCCCGCGCCAGCGCACCGCGCTCGGCCTCACCGAGCGCACACCCGCCTGGCAGCGCACCTACGTGCAGAAGATCGTCGCGGTGGACGCCCTGGCAGCCGCCTTCGCCGCGTTCGTCGGCTTCTTCGCCCGCTTCAACGACTCGCCCGCCGACCTGTCCACGACCTCCGGGCGCGCCGTCGTCGCGTGCGCGGTGCTGCTGCCGGTCATCTGGGTCATCGCGATGGGTGCGCTGCGCACCTACGAACCCCGCTTCCTCGGCGTCGGCTCGGAGGAGTTCCACCGGGTGCTCACCGCGGCGCTCGCCGTGGTGGCCCTGGTGGGCACCAGCTCCTGGGCCTTCGACCTGGAGATCGCCCGCGGCTACGTCGTGGTCGCCTTCCCCATCGCGACGCTGCTCACGCTCGTCGGCCGCTACGCCACCCGCCAGCACCTGCACGCCCAGCGAACCCGCGGCGAGGCCGGCCAGAGCGTCGTCGCCGTGGGCCACCGCGCGGCCGTGGCCGGCATGGCCCGCCAGCTGCACCGCGCCAGCTACCACGGCATGCGCATCGTCGGGGCCTGCGTGCCCGGCGGCAAGGGCACCGCGGCCGAGGACGCGGAGCTGCGCGAGCTCGGCATCCCCGTCATCGGCAGCCTGGACGACGTCCGCCACGCCGTGACCAGCGTGGACGCCGACGTCGTCGCCGTCACCGCCTGCCCCGAGCTCGACGGCCCCGGCCTGCGCCGGCTCGGCTGGGAGCTGGAGGCCACCCGCGCCGACCTCGTCGTCGCGCCCGCCCTCACCGAGGTCATCGGCCCGCGCGTGGCCATCCGCCCCGTCTGCGGCCTGCCGCTGCTGCACGTGGAGCGCCCCGAGCTGGAGGGCATCCGCCGGCTGGCCAAGACGACCGTGGACCGCGTCACCGCCGGCCTGGCGCTCGTGGTGCTCAGCCCGCTGTTCCTGGTCCTCGCCGTCCTCATCAAGGTCGACGACCGCGGCCCGGTCTTCTTCAAGCAGCAGCGCGTCGGCAAGGACGGCAAGACCTTCCCGATGTTCAAGTTCCGCTCGATGGTCTCCGACGCGGAGAAGCGCCTCATCGACCTGCGCGACTCCACCGACGGCAACGGCGTGCTCTTCAAGATGAAGGTCGACCCGCGCATCACCCGCGTGGGCCGCGTCCTGCGCCGCTACTCCATCGACGAGCTGCCCCAGCTCATCAACGTCGTCCGCGGCGAGATGTCGCTGGTCGGCCCGCGCCCGCCGCTGCAGAAGGAGGTCGACGCGTACGGCTCGGACATGCGCCGCCGCCTGCTCGTCAAGCCGGGCCTGACCGGTCTGTGGCAGATCAACGGCCGCTCCGACCTCGACTGGGACGAGTCGGTGCGCCTGGACGTGCGCTACGTGGAGAACTGGTCCTTCACGTTCGACTTCATGATCCTGTGGAAGACGGCCGGCGCCGTCCTGCGCGGCCGCGGCGCCTACTGAGGCGACGCCCGGCCCGCCGGACCGGTGGACGCAGAGGGCCCTCCCGCACCGCGCGGGAGGGCCCTCTGCGTGCGTCGGGTCCCTGCGTCGGGTCCGTGCGTCAGGGCTGCTGCTCGAAGGGGGCGGCGACCCGGCGCAGCAGCGTCGCCAGCGCCCGCCGCTCCTCGCGCGCGAGGACGCCGAGCATGCGGTGCTCGGCGTCGACGAGGTCGGCCAGCGCCGCGTCCACGACGGCGGTGCCCGCGGCCGTCAGGCGCACCCGCACGCCCCGGCGGTCCTCGGGGTCGGGGCGGCGCTCGACCAGACCGCGCCCGGCCAGCCGGTCGACCCGGTTGGTCATCGTGCCCGAGGTCACGAGCGTCTGGACGACCAGCTGCCCCGGGGACAGCTCGTGCGGGGCGCCGGCGCGGCGCAGCGCCGAGAGCACGTCGAACTCCCACGTCTCCAGCTCGTGCGCGCTGAAGGCGTCGCGGCGCAGCCGGTCCAGGTGGCGGGCCAGGCGGGCCACCCGGGAGAGCACCTCCAGCGGCTCGACGTCCAGCTGCGGGGTCTCGCGCCGCCACGCGGCGACGATGCGGTCGACCTCGTCCGCGGCCTCGCGGGCAGTCGTGTCGTCCGGAGCAGCCACGTCCGGAACCCTAGGGCCTCGGCTCCCCGCCCCGGTCGTCCGCAGCGCCGGGCCCGCGGTGCCCGTCGCGGGCGCGCGAGGACAGCCGCGGTTCCTGCTCCAGGCCCGTCAGGCCGTTCCAGGCGAGGTTCACCAGGTGCGCGGCGACCTCCTCCTTGCCCGGCTCGCGGGTGTCCAGCCACCACTGGCCGGTCACGGCGACCATGCCGACGAGCATCTGCGCGTACATGCCCGAGCGCTGCGGCGCGTACCCGCGGGCGGCGAACGCGTCGACGAGCAGGTGCTCGACCTGGCGGGCGATGTCAGAGATGAGGCTGGCGAAGCTGCCGGTCGTCTGGGCGACGGGGGAGTCGCGCACGAGGATGCGGAAGCCGTCGGTGGAGGCGTCGATGTAGTCCAGCAGGGCCGTGACGGCCCGCTCCAGCAGCGTGCGGGGGCTGCCGCGACCGGACAGGGCGGTGGTGATGGCGCCCAGCAGCGCGGAGATCTCGCGGTCGACGACGACCGCGTAGAGCCCCTCCTTGCCGCCGAAGTGCTCGTAGACGACCGGTTTCGACACGCCCGCCTGCGCGGCGATCTCCTCGACGGTGGTGCCCTCGACGCCCTTGGCGGCGAACAGGCGGCGGCCGACGCCGATGAGCTGCTCGCGCCGCTCACCACCCGTCATGCGGGAGCGGGAGCGTCCCGTCGGGTCCGGCGTCACGGCACCATCCTGCCCTGCGGGGCGCCCGGCTGCGCCGACCGGGTGACCACCGGGCGGCGACCGGGCGGCGACCGGGCGGCGACCGCCTGATCGCGGGGCCCCGGCGGTGCCTGGCAGGATGGGCGGGCAGCAGCTGTCCCGGGTGGTGTAACGGCAGCACGGCGGGTTTTGGTCCCGTCCAGTAGGGGTTCGAATCCTCTCCCGGGAGCACCGGCCGCTGCCCGTGGGGGACGGGGGGCCGCCGCCGGGCCGTTATCCTCGGCTCGTCCGCCTCGACGCAGACGAGGCCACCGCACCGAGCCGCGAGGAGCGCGCCCCGCGTGACCACCCCCCAGTCGCCAGCCGCCGTGATCGTCCTCGCCGCCGGCGAGGGGACCCGGATGAAGTCCGCGGTGCCCAAGGTCCTGCACCCCCTCGGTGGCCGCCCGCTGCTCGAGCACGCCCTGCGCGCCGCCCGCGCCACCGCCCCCGACCACCTCGTCGTCGTGCTGCGCCACCAGGCCGAGCGCGTCGGGGAGGTCGTGCGCGCGGGCCACCCGGACGTGCTCACCGCGCTGCAGGACGAGGTGCCCGGCACCGGCCGCGCGGTCCAGTGCGGTCTGGCCGCGCTGCCGGACGACCTCGCCGGCACCGTCGTCGTCACCTACGGGGACGTGCCCCTGCTGAGCGGGCGGACGCTGTCCGAGCTCGTCGCGGCGCACGCCGCGGGGGCCAACGCCATGACGGTGCTCACCGCGCAGCTGCAGGACCCGGCGGGCTACGGGCGCGTGCTGCGCGACGCCGACGGGGTCAGCGCCATCGTCGAGCACAAGGACGCCACGCCCGAGCAGTTGGCCGTGCGCGAGGTGAACTCCGGCGTCTACGCCTTCGACGCGGCCGTCCTGCGCGCCGCGCTGGCCCGCGTCGGGCGCGACAACGCCGCCGGCGAGGTCTACCTGACCGACGTCCTCGGCCTCGTGCGCGCCGACGGCGGCCGCGTCCAGGCGCTGCCGCTGCAGGACGAGTGGGAGATCCGCGGGGTCAACGACCGCCTGCAGCTGGCGCAGCTGGCCGCCGAGGCCAACGCGCGGACCCTGCGGCGCTGGATGCTCGCCGGGGTCAGCGTGGTCGACCCCTCGACCACCTGGATCGACGCGGACGTCGTGCTGGAGCAGGACGTGACGATCCGCCCGGGGGTGCAGCTGCACGGCACCACCCGCGTCGCCGCGGGCGCCGTCGTCGGGCCCGACTGCACCCTCACCGACGTCGAGGTCGGGGCGGGCGCGGTCGTGGAGCGCACCCACGGCTCCTCGGCCGTGGTGGGGGAGGGCGCCTCGGTGGGCCCCTTCGCCTACCTGCGCCCGGGCACCCGCCTGGGCGCCGACGGCAGGATCGGCACCTTCGTGGAGACGAAGAACGCCTCGATCGGGCGCGGCTCGAAGGTGCCGCACCTGTCCTACGTGGGTGACGCGACGATCGGCGAGCACTCCAACATCGGGGCCGCCTCGGTCTTCGTGAACTACGACGGGGTGAACAAGGCGCGCACCACCGTCGGCGACCACGTCCGCATGGGGTCGGACAACATGTACGTCGCGCCGGTGACGGTCGGGGACGGCGCCTACTCGGGCGCCGGGACGGTCATCCGCAAGGACGTCCCCGCGGGGGCGCTGGCGATCAACGTCGCACCGCAGCGCAACCTCGAGGGGTGGACGCTGAGCAGGCGTGCCGGGACGGCGGCTGCGGAGGCGGCCGCACGGGCGCAGCAGCGGGAGGCGGCCGCCGCGGCCGCCGCCGCGGACCAGGGCAGCACGGGCACGACAGAGGGCAGGGAGAACCAGCGATGACCGGCATCACCACCACCGGCGAGAAGCGGATGGTGCTCATCTCCGGGCGCGCGCACCCGGAGCTCGCGGAGGAGGTGTCGAGGGAGCTCGGCGCCGAGCTGGTGCCCACGAGCGCCTACGACTTCGCGAACTCCGAGATCTACGTGCGCTTCGAGGAGAGCGTCCGCGGCAGCGACGCGTTCGTCATCCAGAGCCACACGGCGAACGTCAACCAGTGGATCATGGAGCACCTGATCATGGTCGACGCGCTCAAGCGCGCGTCGGCCAAGCGGATCACCGTGGTCGCGCCGTTCTACGGCTACGCCCGCCAGGACAAGAAGGGCCGCGGCCGCGAGCCGATCTCCGCGCGCCTGATCGCGGACATGTTCAAGGTCGCCGGCGCCGACCGCCTCATGTCGGTGGACCTGCACACCGCGCAGATCCAGGGCTTCTTCGACGGCCCCGTCGACCACCTGTGGGCGCTGCCGATCCTCGCCGACCACGTCGGCAAGCGCGTGGACCGCTCGAACATCACCATCGTCTCCCCGGACGCGGGCCGCGTGCGGGTGGCCGACCTGTGGTCGGACCGCCTCGGCGCCCCGCTGGCGATCATCCACAAGCGCCGCGACCCCAACGTGCCGAACCAGGTGAAGGTCCACGAGGTCGTCGGCGACGTCGAGGGCCGCACCTGCGTCCTCGTCGACGACCTCATCGACACCGCCGGCACGATCGTGCAGGCCGCCGAGGCCCTCAAGGCCAACGGTGCGGCCGACGTCATCGCCACCGCCACCCACGCGGTCCTGTCGGGCCCGGCCGTCGACCGGCTGAAGAACTCGCCGATCTCCGAGCTCGTCGTCACCAACACCCTGCCCATCCAGCAGTCGCAGCAGTTCCCGCAGCTGAAGGTGCTCTCCATCGCGCCGCTGCTGGCGCGGGCCATCCGCGAGGTCTTCGACGACGGGTCGGTGACCTCGCTGTTCGACGGCCACAGCTGAGCCGTCCGCTCCCGCGGCGCGGCCGCCGCCCGACCGCCCCCGAGCCCTCCCGGCTCGGGGGCGGTCGTGCTGCCGGGAGCGGGTAGACTCGGGTCCGGTTGCCTCGGCGAGGGCGGCGCTCCGGTGCCGCCGTGATCGACGCGGTGGACGCGTCGGCGCGCCCTCCCGGGGCCTTGAGCACCACCACCCCGAGACCCGAGGAGCACCACCGTGGCCGAGACCAAGCTGTCCGCCGAGAAGCGCACCGCGTTCGGCAAGGGCGCCGCCCGCACCATCCGCCGCGCCGACAAGATCCCCGCCGTCATCTACGGCCACGGCGAGGCGCCGCTGCACGTGACCCTGCCCGGTCACGCGACGATGATCGCCCTGCGCGCCTCCAACGTCCTGCTGTCCGTGGACGTCGAGGGCCAGTCGCACCTGGTCCTGCCCAAGGACGTCCAGCGCGACCCGATCAAGGGCTTCATCGAGCACGTCGACCTGCTCGTCGTCCGCCGCGGCGAGAAGGTCACCGTCGACGTCCCCGTGCACCTGGAGGGCGAGGCCGCCGCGAACACCGTCGTGCAGCAGGAGCTGACCACGGTGTCGCTGGAGGCCGAGGCCACCGCCATCCCCGACGCCGTCACCATCTCCGTCGAGGGCCTCGAGGCCGGTGCGCACGTCGCCGCCTCGCAGATCGCCCTGCCCGAGGGCTCCTCGCTGGCCGGTGACCCCGAGCAGCTCGTCGTCGTCGTGACGGGCGCCGCGACCGCCGCGCAGGCCGAGGCGGAGCTGGAGGCCCTCGAGGCCGAGGCCGGCATCGTGCGCGACGAGCCCACCGAGACCACCGAGCCCGCCGCCGACCAGTCCTGATCCACCCGCTGCAGGAGGTCCTGGTCCGGTGAGCGGCGCCTGGCTCGTCGTCGGCCTCGGCAACCCCGGGGCCGAGTACGAGCGCACCCGGCACAACGTCGGGCAGATGGTCCTCGACGAGCTGGCCTCGCGCACCGGCGGCTCCTCCAAGCGCCACCGCTCGGGCGCCAGGGTCGCCGAGGTCCGCCTCGGCGTCCTGCCCGGCGGTGCGCCGGGGCCGCGGGTCGTGCTCGCGGCCCCGACCTCGTACATGAACGTCTCCGGCGGCCCCGTCGCCGGCCTGGCGAAGTACTTCGACGTCGACCTGGAGCACCTGGTCGTCGTCCACGACGAGCTGGACGTGCCCTTCGGGGCCGTCCGGCTCAAGCGCGGCGGTGGCGAGGGCGGCCACAACGGCCTGCGCTCGATCACCAAGTCGCTCGGCGGCAAGGACTACGCGCGGGTGCGCGTGGGCATCGGCCGCCCGCCGGGGCGGCAGGACCCGGCCGACTTCGTGCTCAAGGAGTTCTCCACCACGGAGAAGAAGGACCTGCCGTTCCTGCTCGCGGACGCGGCGGACGCCGTCGAGGAGCTCGTGGTCAAGGGGCTCGAGGCGGCGCAGCAGCGCTTCCACGCACCCGCCTGAGCGGACGGCGACAGCACGACGACGGCCGGCACGGGAGATCCGTGCCGGCCGTC
>NZ_JBJLSF010000028.1:0-49550 GCF_050871885.1 Kineococcus aridisoli
GGTCGACGTCCTCGGCTGGCGCGACGTCCCGGTGACCGCCGACCTCGTGGGGGCGGGGGGGGGGGGCGGGCGGGGCCGGGGCGCGGGGGGGGTGGGGGGCGGGCGGGGGGGGGGGGGGCGCGGCCCCCGCGGCGCCCCCCCCCCCCCCCCCCACCGCGGCGACCTCGCGCAGCGCCTGCGCCCGCGAGGTCGCCTCCCAGCTGGTGATGGCGGCCCCGTCGTCCTCGGTGGCCAGCTCGACGATGGCCAGCACCCGCGCCGCGGTCTGCAGCACCCGCGCCGCGCGCGGGGAGGTCCCCGGCGGGAGGGCGTCGCCCGCCAGCGCGCCGTCGCGCACGGCGGCGATGCGGTCGGCGGCGTCCTCGCGCCAGCGGGCCACGTCCAGCGAGGCCAGCGCCTGCGTGGCCGTCGCGAGGGCGAGCCGCAGCTCCCGCTCGGAGTCGGCCAGGCTGGTGCTCTCCGGCGCGCGGCGCGCCGCGGCCGCGCGCAGCGACCACGTCACCAGCGCGCCCGGCTCCCACGCGGAGCCGAACTCGGTGACCTCGGGCACCAGCGCCCACCGCTGCAGCTGCCCGGCGAGCTCCACGACGACGCACTCGCCGGCCTCCAGGGCGGCCACGTTGAGCGCGGCCGGCCCGGGCAGCCCGCGCGGGTCGCCCGGCACGGGCAGCGCCAGCAGCAGCACCGCGGGGCCGGCGGCCGCGGCGCCCGCGGCCAGCGCGGCCAGCAGCGCGGGCAGGTCGGGCGCGTCGGCGCCGCCGGGCACCTCGGGCCGGGCCGGCGGCGAGCCGGGCAGGGGCGGTGCGTCGTCGACGCGCACGGCGTGCGGTTCGTCGTCGCGCACGACGGCGGCCACGGCCGCCCGCAGGCCCGCGGTGCCGGTCAGCACGGCGGTCCCCCAGGCGGCCAGCCGGGCGGAGCGGGGCAGGTCCAGCACGCCGGGAAGCCTACGACGCCCGGCCCGGGGCCTCGGCGGGCCGCCGCAGCGCCCTCGCTAGGGTCGGGCTCCATGAGCGACGTGCTGGACCTGTCCGCGGTCACCGTCCGGCGGGGGAGCAGCGTGCTGCTCGACGCCGTGGACCTGCAGGTCGCCGACGGCGAGCGCTGGGTCGTGCTGGGCCCCAACGGGGCCGGCAAGTCGACGCTGCTGTCGGTGGCCGCCGGGCGGCTGTTCCCCACCTCGGGCACCGTCGGCGTCCTCGGCGAGGTCCTCGGCAGGGTGGACGTCTTCGAGCTGCGCCCGCGCATCGGGCTGGCCAGCACCGCCCTCGGCGCGGCCGTCCCGCGCGCGGAGCGGGTGCGCGACGTCGTGGTGACCGCCGCCTACGGGGTGACCGGCCGCTGGCGCGAGGAGTACGACCCCGACGACGAGGCCCGCGCGCTGGAGCTGCTGGGCCTGCTGGGGGTGGCGCACCTGGCCGAGCGGGCCTTCGGCACCCTCAGCGACGGCGAGCGCAAGCGCACCCAGATCGCCCGCGCGCTCATGACCGACCCCGAGCTGCTGCTGCTGGACGAACCCGCCGGCGGCCTGGACCTCGGCGGGCGCGAGGACCTGCTGCGCCGGCTGACGGCGCTGGCCGCCGACCCGGCCGCGCCCACGCCGGTGATGGTCACCCACCACGTCGAGGAGATCCCCGTCGGCACCACGCACGCCCTGCTGCTGCGCGGCGGGCGGGTCGTCGTCTCCGGCCCGGTCGAGCAGGCGCTCACCTCGCCGGCGCTGTCGGACGCCTTCGGCCTGGCCCTGGAGGTCGAGCGGCGCGACGGCCGCTTCAGCGCCCGCGCCGCGACGGCCTGAGGCCGCGGTCAGGGCCCGGTCAGGGCTTGAGCATCTCGGTGACGTACCCGCAGGCGTTGCCCTCGTCCACGCGGCGCGAGTAGCGCAACCGCAGGTGGTGGCCGTCGGCGGCGGACTGGAAGAACTCCAGCCGGCCGGCGTCCACGCCCCACAGCCGCCACGTCGGGGCGACGGCCCCCGGCTCCAGCCGCAGCAGGTCCCCGGCGTCGCCGAGCGCGTCCGAGAGCCACTCCTCGTCGTGCAGCGGACCGCTCTGGCGGTCCACCAGGGCGTCCGCGCGCGCCTCCGGCGACAGCCGCCCGAACGCCTCGGCCGTGCGGACCTCGTCGGCGGGGCGGACCGTCCCGCGCACCCGCACCTGCCGGCCCAGCAGCGGCCAGTGGAACACCAGCGCCGCCACCGGCACCCGCGACAGCTGCTTGCCCTTGGGGCTGGTGGTCGAACCGGAGACCCAGAACGCCGACTCGTCGACGTCCTCCAGCAGCGTCGTGCGCGCGTCCGGGCGCCCGGCCGCGTCGACCGTCGCCAGCGTCATGGCGTGCGGGGCCGGCACCCCGGCCGCGGCCGCGTCGCCCAGCCAGGCCACGAACAGCTGGACGGGGTCGTCGGGAGCGGTGTCGGGGTCGAAGCGGGGGGCCACCGTGCGCGGCCAGGTCAGGTTCCCCAGGAGGTTGCGGAGGTCGTCGCGCGTCCCGGTGCTCACGGGCCGACGGTACCCGCGCCCTCAGGGGCCCGCGTTCCAGAGGTCCCGGTAGTAGGCCGTCCGGGCCGGGTCGGGGGCCACGCCGTAGGCGTCCAGGAAGGCGTCCTCCCAGCCGGGGCCGTAGTTCCAGCCCACGCTCATCGTCGCCACCGCGAGGTCGGCCCACCGGTCGGCGACCCCCAGCGCGGACAGGTCCACGTGCCCGCACGCCTCACCCGTCGCCGGGTCCAGCAGCGTGTTCGGCGAGCAGGCGTCGCCGTGGCAGACCACCAGGCGGTCCACCGGGGGCGGCCGGCGCAGGCCGCTGACGTCGCCGACGGCCGCGGCCAGCCGCTGCTGCACCGACCAGGAGAACGGGCACCCCCGCACGGGCAGCGCCTCGTGCAGGCGGCGCAGCCCGCGCCCCAGCGCCGGCACCGCGACGTGCGGGCGCGCCCGCCAGTGCGCCAGCACCGCGTTCTCGCCGGGCAGCCCCCGCGTCAGCAGCCACGACCCGCTCGCGTGCCGGCCGGCGGCCAGGACCTGCGGCACCGGCGTCCACGACCGCGCCCACCGCAGCCGCTCCTCCTCCGCGGCCAGGTCCAGCGGCGCGCCGGCCGGTGCCCACTTGGCGAAGACGGCCCCGCCGGGCACGGGCACCCGGAAGGTGCTCCCGCCGGCCTGGTTGACCCACACCGCCTCCGGCGCCCCCACCGCCCCGGGCCGCCCGGGCGCGCCGTCGAGCTCCCGGGCCAGGACCCGCAGCAGCGGCCCGGGCACCGGCACCGGGCCGCGCGGGATCCCCCCGGGAGTGCTGGTCGCGCCCACCCCGGCACCGTAGGGCCACGGGGCACCCCCGCGTCGAACCGTTCCCCCCTCCACCTCGTGGTGGGGTCAGCGACGGAGGAGGACGCGGACCGATGACCGATGCCGACGAGGAGCTCGTGCGGGCGCTGCACGACGAGCACGCCGGTGCGCTGTGGAGCTACGTGGTCTCCCTGACCGGGGACCGCGTCAGCGCCCACGACGTCGTGCAGGAGACCCTGCTGCGCGCCTGGCGCCACCCCGAGGCCCTCGACCCCGCCCGCGGCTCCACCCGCGCGTGGCTGTTCACCGTCGCCCGCCACCTCGTCGTCGACGAGCGCCGCTCGGCGCGCTCGCGGCGCGAGACGGTGGCCGCCGACCTGCCCGAGCGCTCCGTCGTCGACGAGTCCGAGCAGGTGCTGCAGCAGTGGGTGGTGGCCCAGGCCCTGACGCGCCTGTCGCCCGAGCACCGCGCCGTGCTGCGCGAGTGCTACTTCCGCGGCCGGTCGGTGGCCGAGGCCTCCCGCGCCCTGGGCGTGCCCGAGGGCACGGTGAAGTCCCGCACCCACTACGCGCTGATGAACCTGCGGCTGGCGCTGCAGGAGATGGGGGTGAGCCGCTGATGGCGCACGAGCCGATGCCCGGGCACCTGCCCGAGCACCCGTTCGCGACGAGCGCGGGCCCCTACGTGCTGGGCGCCCTGGCCCCGGCCGAGCGGACCGCCTTCGAGGAGCACCTGCGCGGCTGCTCCTCCTGCCGCACCGCCGTGGAGCAGCTCGCCGGCCTGCCCGGGCTGCTCTCGCGCACCCCGCCCGAGGTCGTCGAGGCCCTCGCCGAGGACGACCCGGCCGCCGCCGTGCGGGAGGGGGCCGGCCTGCCCGCCACCGTGCTGCCCGCCCTGCTGCGCGCGGTGCGCCGGCGCCGCCGCTCGCGGCGGGTGGCGCTGGCGGGCGGCCTGGTGGCCGCCGGCGCCCTGGTGGCCGCCGCCGCCGGTGCGCTGGGGCCCTGGGCCGGGCCCGGCGCGCCCACCGCCGCCCCGACGGCGTCCGCGAGCCCGACGGCGTCCGCGAGCGCCGCCGCGCCGGGCGGCGGGCAACCCATGCAGCCGCTGGTGCCGGTGCCCATCAGCGCCACCGTGCAGCTGACGGAGGTGGGCTGGGGCACCAAGGTGGACCTCGTGTGCGCCTACGCCCGGGCCAGCGCCGAGCAGTCCCACCGCTACGCGCTCGTCGTCGAGGGCGTCGACGGCGGCACCGAGCAGATCGGGACCTGGACCGCCGTGCCCGGCCGCGACGCCCAGCTCAGCGGTGCCACCGCCCTGCACCCCGAGCAGATCGCCACGGTCGAGGTGCGGACCACCGAGGGGACGGCGGTGCTGCGGCTGCGGGAGACCTGAGGCCGCCGCGTACTCCGCCCGGACGCCGGTGCCTGCGCGGAGGCGGGTCAGGGGGCGGGGGCGCCCGCGGCGGCGTCCATCTCGTCGGCCACCCGCTGCACCATCGCCACGTACCAGTCGGCGTGGTTGTAGCGGAACAGCGCGCCCGCCTCGCCCGCGCGACCGGCGCCGGCGCCGGCGCCGTTGGCGCACAGGTACGCCGCCGCGGTGAACACCGCGTCCTCGGGGTCCCACGCGCTGCGCTCGCCGTCGCCGTCGCCGTCGACGGCGTACGCGGCGAACGTCGCGGGCATGAACTGCATCGGTCCCTGGGCGCCGGCCGAGGACGGCCCCACGTCCACCCCGTGCCCGCTCTCCACCTGGCCCACCGCGGCCAGCAGCGAGGTGCGCATCCCGGTGCAGGTGGCCGCCGCCCGCGGGTACAGCCCGGCGTAGTCGGCCGGCACCGAGCGCGCGTGCACGGAGGTCGTGGACGCCGTCGCGGTGCGCTCGGCGGCCGCCGCCAGCTGCGCGGCCCGCGCCTGCGCGGCCGCCAGGGCCGCCGCGGCCTCCTCCGCGGCCTGCAGCCGGGCCGCCTGCGCGTCCAGCGCCTCCACCCGCTGCCGGGCGGTGGCCAGGGCGTCCTGCAGCAGCGTCAGCTGCCCGCTCACCTCCCGCAGCCCGGCGACCGCCCCCGTCGCGGCGTCGTCGGCGGCCCGCGAGGCCGCCGCGGCGCCGGCGGCCAGCGCCTGCGCACCGGCCTGCGCGTCGGCGTCGCCGCGCCGCGCGGCGTCGACGCCGCGCACCGCCAGGGCGGGGTCGGTGCCGGTGCTCACCGAGCGCAGCAGCGCCAGTGCGTGCGAGCGGCCCAGCCCGCTGCCGGCGTCCATGTAGATCGAGCGCACCCGCTGGGTGCTGCGGGCGCGGGCGCCGGAGGCCGCGGCGGCGGTGCGGTCGGCGTCGACCTGGGCGCCGATGCTGGTGCCGACCGCCTGCGCGAGGGCCTGCTGCTGGCGCTGCAGCGCCGCCCCGGTCCGCTCCAGGTGCTCGCCGACCTCCTGCACGGCCTGCTCGGCGGCCTGCGCCTGCGCGCGCGCCTGGGCGGCCGTGGCGGGTGCGGGCTCGGCGTGCGCGGGCGCGGCGCAGAGCAGCGCACCCGCGGCGGCGCACACCAGCAGCGGGGCGGCACGGCGGTTCGCGCGGCGGATCACCCGGTGGCCATCGACCGCGCGACCGGCCACCTTGAGGTGATTGTCCTCGCAGCGGGTGACCATGCGATTACGGTTATATGCTCCGTCGTCACGGGAGCGACACGGTCCGTCCTCACACCGCGGGGACGGCCGAGGGGGGTCGCGGTGAGGGGACGGGCGTGAGCGGCAGGGCGCACCGCAGTCGATGGCACCGCCGCCTCGACGCCGTGGGCGCCGATCCCGGCCTGCTGCAGCTGGTGCTGCACCCGGTCGTCGACGTGGCCGGCGGCCGCGTCGCCGGCTACGAGGTGCTCTCCCGGTTCCCCTCCGACGTGCCCACGGAGGAGTGGTTCCGCGCCGCCCGCGCCCTCGACCGCGACGCCGACCTGGACCTGGTGGTCCTGCGCGCCGCGCTGCCGCTGCTGGAGCGCCTGCCGCACGGCACCTTCCTGACCGTCAACACCAGCCCCACCTCGCTGGCCGACCCGGCCGTCGTGAGCACCCTGCTCGAGCGCGACCTCACCGGTGTCGTGGTCGAGCTGACCGAGCACAGCGCCTGCGACCCCGCCACGCTGGTCGAGCCCCTCGCCCAGCTGCGCGAGCGGGGTGCGCTCATCGCCCTCGACGACGTCGGCACCGGCCACTCCGGCCTGCTGCGCATGGCCGTGGTGCGCCCGGAGCTGCTGAAGGTCGACCTGCAGCTGGTGCGCGGCCTCGAGCACGACCTCGTCAAGCGCTCGCTGGTGCAGCTCCTCGGCGAGTGCGCCTCCCGCCTGGACGCCTGGATCGTCGCCGAGGGCGTGGAGTCGGTCGCCGAGCTGGACGTGCTGCGCGCCATGGGCGTGCCGCTGGTGCAGGGCTACCTGCTGGCCCGGCCCGCCGCGGGCTTCGGCACCCTCGGCCCCGAGGCGCGCCGGGTGCTGGCCGACCCCGCCGCCCCGGCCGGCGGGAGCCGGCTGGCGGCGGGGGCGGGCCCGCGGCGCACGGGCGACCTGACCCGGCGCACCAAGACGGCCCGCTCGGTGGACGGGGCCGTCTCCGTCGTCGGCGAGGACCCCGGGCCCGTCGTCGTCGTCGACGCCGAGGACGTCCCGCAGCTGCTGGTGCTGCCCGGCCACCACCCCGGCGAGGCGCCGCAGGTGCGGCCGGTGGGGGTCACCCTGGCCCCCGAGACGGCCGTGCCCGAGGCGGCGGCGCGCGCCGTCGCCCGCCCGGGGCCCGGCCGCTTCGACCCGCTGGTGTGCACCGACGCGACCGGCCGCTACGTCGGGGTGGTGGGCGTGGAGGACGTCGTGCTCGACCTCGCCCAGAGCGCCCGCGGCGCGGGGGGGCGTGCCCGCACCGCCCACTGGCAGGGCAGGGTGGGAGCGTGAAGAAGTTCCGCTGCGGTGACGTCGTCCCCGGCTGCCAGCGCGAGTTCCTCGGCGCCGACCGCACCGCGATCCTCGCGCAGGTCGCCGAGCACGCCCGCGCCGACCACCACGTCGAGCCCGACCCCGCCCTGGTCCGGGCCGTCGAGGAGCACCTGCACGACGAACCCGACGGACCCGACGGACCCGACGGACCCGACGGACCCGACGGACCCGGCGGGGGGCCGCGCCGGGGCTAGTCCGCCAGCCGGGCCGGGAACCCGCCCGTGGCCACCGGCCCCCAGCGGTGCGGGGTCAGCCGCAGCAGGCACTTGCCCTGCGCGGCCATCGCCCGCCGGTATTCGTCCCAGTCCGGGTGCTCGCCGGAGATGCTGCGGAAGTACTCCACCAGCGGCTCCAGCGCCTCCGGCAGGTCCAGCACCTCCAGCTCGCCGTCGACCTGCACCCACGCGCCGCCGAAGTCGTCGGACAGGACGAGGGCGCTGCCCCGCGGCGTGCGCCGCGCGTTGACGACCTTCGCCCGCTCCGGGTAGGTCGAGACGACGATCCGGCCCTCGGCGTCCACGCCGGCCGTCACCGGCGACGTCTGGGGCGAGCCGTCGGCGCGGAACGTCGTCAGGACGACGTGGTGCCGGGGGCGCACGAAGTCGAGCAGTTCGTCGCGCTCGACGCGCCGGCTGGTGGCGATGGTCCGCGGGCTCACCCGGGCAACGCTACCGTGACCAGTCGACCGCCGACCACGGGCGACGACGCGGCGACGGTGCCGCGCGCGAGCAGCGACCAGGAGGCGACGTGCAGGTCACCGAGCAGCAGCCGGGACTGGGGACCTCCCTCAAACCCCGCCACATCACCATGATCTCCATCGCCGGCGTCATCGGGGCCGGCCTGTTCGTGGGCTCCAAGAGCGCCATCGCCGAGGCCGGGCCGGGTGTCCTGCTCTCCTACGCCTTCGCCGGGGTCCTCGTGGTCCTGGTCATGCGGATGCTCGGTGAGATGGCCACCGCCCACCCCGACACCGGGTCGTTCTCCACCTACGCCGACCGCGCCCTGGGCCGTTGGGCCGGTTTCAGCGTCGGCTGGCTGTACTGGTGGTTCTGGGTCCTCGTCATCCCCGTCGAGGCGACCGCCGCCGCGGAGATCCTGTCGCACTGGATCGGTGCGCCGCAGTGGACCTGGGCGCTGCTGGTCACCCTGGCCCTGACCGCCTCCAACCTCGCCAGCGTCGGCAACTACGGCGAGTTCGAGTTCTGGTTCGCCTCCGTCAAGGTCGTCGCGATCGTCGGGTTCATCGCGGTCGGCGCCCTGGCGATCCTCGGGGTGCTGCCGGGCAGCGACGTCAGCGGGACCCCGGGGTTCAGCCTGGGCGGAGAGGCCGGCGGCTTCCTGCCCAACGGGTTCTCCGCGGTCCTGGCCGGGATGCTGCTGACGATGTTCAGCTTCATGGGCACCGAGATCGTCACCATCGCCGCGGCCGAGTCCTCCGACCCCGAGAAGGGCGTGCGCCGGGCGGTGAACTCCGTCATCGGCCGGATCGGGCTGTTCTACATCGGTTCCATCCTCGTCGTCGTCGCCCTCGTGCCGTGGAACTCCGCGGAACTGGCCGAGGGCGGCTCGTTCCAGACGACGCTGGAGACCATCGGCATCCCCGGTGCCGCGACGATCATGGACGTCGTCATCCTTACCGCCGTCGCCAGCTGCCTGAACTCCGCGCTCTACACCGCCTCGCGGATGGCGTTCTCGCTCTCGCGCCGCGGTGACGGGCCCGCGTGGCTGTCGAAGGTGTCCGGGCGCGGCGTGCCCTACCCCGCGATCCTGGCCTCCACCGCGGTCGGCTTCCTCGCGGTCGTCGGCAACTACCTGCTGCCGGACCGGATCTTCGAGTACCTGCTGGCCACCAGCGGCGCCCTCGCGCTGGTCGTCTACGCCTTCATCGCCACCAGCCAGGTGTTCGTGCGCCGCCAGCTGGACGCGGCGGGGGAGCGGCCCGCCGTGCGCATGTGGCTGTTCCCGTGGCTGACCTACGCCAGCCTGGCCTTCATCGCCGCCGTCCTGGTCCTCATGGTCGTGCTGCCGGGCCAGCGGGTGCAGCTGCTGCTGTCCATGGTGCTGACCGCCGCGGTCGTCGCCGTCGGCGTCGTCCGCCAGCGCCGCGCACCGCGCGGACGTCCCGCGGGGGACAGACTGGACGCGTGAGCGCAGCCACGGGTCCCCGCCGCGTCGGGGTCGAGGAGGAGTTCCTGCTCGTCGACCCCGGCAGCGGCGGTGCGCGCGCCGACGCCCCCCTGGTCGTCGCCGCCGCACCCGCCGCGGCCGAGGCCGAGCTGCAGCGCCAGCAGGTGGAGACCGGCAGCACCCCGCAGCGGCGCCTGAGCGAGCTGCGCCGCGACCTGGCCGGCGCCCGGGCCCGCGTGGCCGAGGCCGCCGCCGCCGACGGCGCCCTGCTCGTCGCGGTGGGCACCCACCCGCTCGTCACCGAGCCGACGACCACCGACGCCGAGCGCTACCAGCGCATGAGCGCACGCTTCGGCCTGCTGGCCCGCGAGCAGCTCATCTGCGGCTGCCACGTCCACGTCGAGGTCCCCGACCGCGACGAGGCCGTCGCCGTCCTGGACCGCCTGCGCCCCTGGACGGCCGTGCTGCTGGCGCTGTCGGCGAACTCGCCGTTCTGGCAGGGCGTCGACGCCGGCTACGCCAGCTACCGCGCCCGGGTGTGGGGGCGCTGGCCGACCGCCGGCCCCACCCCCGCCCTGGGCGACGCCGCCGGCTACGACGCCCACGTGCGGCGGCTGCTGGACACCGGCGTCCCGCTGGACGCGGGGATGCTCTACTTCGACGTCCGGCTGTCCGCCCGCTACCCCACGGTGGAGGTGCGCGTGGCCGACGTGTGCCTGCGCGTGGAGGACGCGGTGCTGCTGGCCGGCCTCGTGCGGGCCCTGGCCGACACCGCCCTGCGCGAGGCCGCCGCCGGTGTCCCCGTCCCGGGGGTGGGAGTGGCCGAGCTGCGCCTGGCCGCCTGGCGCGCCGCGCGCGACGGGGCCGGCGGCGTCCTCGTCTCCCCGCTGGACGGGCGCCCGCACCCGGCCGCCGAGGTCGTCGGGCAGCTGCTGGCCCACGTCGGCGACGCGCTGCGCGACAACGGCGACGAGGAGCTCGTGCACGCCGGCGCCGCCGCCGTCCTGGCCCGCGGCACCGGCGCCGACTGGCAGCGGCGCGCCCTCGAC
Organism: Kineococcus aridisoli; assembly: GCF_050871885.1. Taxonomy (NCBI): domain Bacteria; kingdom Bacillati; phylum Actinomycetota; class Actinomycetes; order Kineosporiales; family Kineosporiaceae; genus Kineococcus; species Kineococcus aridisoli. The sequence goes on from NZ_JBJLSF010000028.1 coordinate 10,441, forward strand.
GAGCACGGCCCCGTCGGCATGCTGACCCGCGCGGCCGCGCTCACCCGCGAGCCCTAGCCGAGCGGAGCGCCCGCCGCGCGGGACGCGTCGCGCGGTGGGTGCACGCGGCGCGGCCGGTGTGCTCGGATGGGGCCGTGGACCTCGACGGGCCGCTCCGGCACCGCCTCACCGCAGCGGGCCTGTTCGCCCTCGGCGTGCTGTTCGCCGTGCTCGGGGTCCCCGACACCTACACCGACGTCCCGCCCTGGCTGCCCGACGGGCGCGGCTGGCCCCTGCTGCCGCTGGCCGTCGCCTGCGCCGCGAGCCTGAGCGCGCCGCGGCGGCCGCTGAGCAGCGCCGCCGCCGCCTCCGCCGCCTTCGCCGTCGACGTCGCCCTCGGCGGCTCCGTCGCCGTGCTCCTCGCCCTGGGCGACGTGCTCTTCCGCTCCTGGGCCGCCGCCGGCGCTGCCGGCCGCCGCCGCCTGGAGACCGCCGCCACGGCCGTCGTCGTCGCCGGCACCGCCACCGCCGCCGTCCTCGGCGGCTCCGTGCAGGGGGTCGTCGGGATCGCCCTGTGGCTGGTGGCCGTCCTCGGCGTGCCGCTCTGGTGGGCGCGCGACGTCGCCCGCGGTGGCGAGCTCGCGCGCCTGGCGGCCGAGCAGCGCCGCCGCGCCGAGCGCGCCGCGATGGCCCGCGACCTGCACGACGTCGTCGCCGGGCACGTGTCCGCCATCGCCCTGCAGTCCGAGGCCGCGCTCGGCGCCGCGCGCACCGACCCCGGCGCCGCCGCCCGGGTCCTGCCCGGCATCCGGGCCGCCAGCGTCGAGGCGCTGGAGGAGATGCGCACGATGATCCGGCTGATGCGCGAGGAGGCTCCCGGTGGCGGCTCCGCGGGTGCCGCCGGTGCGGGCGCGGAGGGGGTGGCCACCGCCCCCGGCCTGGAGGCGGTGCCGGCCGCCGTCGCCCTGGCCCGCGCGGGCGGTCTGGACGTCGCCCTCGTGCAGGAGCCCGCCCCCGCCGCGCCGGCGCGGGTGCCCGCCCTGGTCGGCCAGACCGCGCACCGCATCCTCACCGAGGCCCTCACCAACGCCCGCAAGCACGCCGCCCCCGGCGCCGTCACCGTGCACCTGGGCGAGCGCGGCGGCGCCCTGCGGCTGAGCGTGGACTCGCCCCTGGGCCCGCCGCCCGTCCCCGAGGCCGGCGGTGCGGGCCCGGGCCGCGCTGCGGGTCACGGGCTGCAGAGCATGCGCGAGCGCGCCGAGGCCCTCGGCGGCCGCTTCGAGGCAGGCCCGGCCGGCGGGCGCTGGCGCGTGGAGGTGGTGCTCCCCGCCACCGCCTCCACCGCCTCCACCACCTCGACCACCTCGACGACCGCCTCGGCCGGCCGGGGTGCGCCCCGCGACCTGGAGACCGCACCGTGACCCCACCCGCCGTCCGCGTCCTGCTCGCCGACGACCACGCCGCCGTGCGCGCCGGGCTGCGGATGCTCCTGGAGGCCGCCGAGGGCGTCAGCGTCGTCGGCGAGGCCGCGGACGGCGCCACCGCCGTCACCCAGGCGCGCGCCCTGGCCCCCGACGTCGTCGTCATGGACCTGCGCATGCCCGGCACCGACGGCATCGCCGCCACCCGCGAGATCGTCGCGGCGGGCCTGGGCGACGTCCTGGTCCTGACGACCTTCGACCTCGACGACCTCGTCCTGGGCGCCCTGCGCGCCGGTGCCGCCGGCTTCCTGCTCAAGACCGCGGACGGGCCGACGCTGGTGGACGCGGTGCGCCGCGTCGCCGCGGGCGAGGGCGTCGTCGCCCCCGAGGTCGTCCGCACCCTGCTCGGCGCCGTCGCCGCCGTCACCCCGCCCGCGCCGGTCCCGGACCTGTCCGGGCTGACCGCCCGCGAGGTCGAGGTCCTGCGCTGCCTGGGCGAGGGCCTGTCCAACGCCGACCTCGCCCGCCGCCTGGCGATCTCCCCGCTCACCGCCAAGACCCACGTCAGCCGCCTGCTGGCCAAGCTGGGGCTGTCCTCGCGCACCCGGGCCGCCCTGCTGGCCCGCGACGCCGGGCTGGTGTGACGCCGCGGCGCCGCGGCGCCGGGTCGCCGGGGCGCCGGGGTGCGGTGGACTGACCGCGTGCACCGCGACCCCGCCCCCGCCGGCACCGAGTCCGTCTGGGACCACCCCCGCCCGCCGCGCGTCGAGGCGGCCACCCGCCGGGTGCGCATCGCCGCGCGCACCCCCGACGGCGGGCTGCTGCCCGTCGCCGACGTGCCCGCCGACCCCGCGCACCCGCGGGCCTGGCGGGTGCTGGAGACCAGCCACCCGCCCACGTACTACGTCGCCGCCGACACCGTCGACGCCCGGCTGCTGGCGCCCGCCGGGGGCGGCAGCTGGTGCGAGTGGAAGGGCCGGGCCGCCTACCGGGACCTGCGCACCCCCGACGGCGCGCCGCTGGTGGCCGCGGCCGCCTGGACCTACCCCGAGCCCACCGACGGCTACGCCGTCCTCGCCGGCGCCCTGGCCTTCTACCCCGGCCGCCTGGTCTGCCACCTCGACGACGAGCGCGTGCGCGCCCAGCCCGGCGACTTCTACGGCGGCTGGATCACCGACGAGCTGCGCGGACCGTTCAAGGGCGACCCCGGAACGCTGCACTGGTAGCCCGTCCGGGGCAGCTCTCAGCGTCCTGCAAGGCGCCCCCGGCCAGCCTGCCCTCCGGCAGCAGGAGGGCACGGAGGGACGAGGTGGCCGCGCATGAGCGTCCTGGAGAGCGCACCCCGCAGGGCGGGCACCCCGCACGGGGGCCACCGCGGCGACGTGGAGGGGCTGCGCGCCGTCGCCATCGGCCTCGTGCTGCTCTTCCACGCCGGCGTCCCCTTCGCCGGGGGCGGGCTCGTCGGCGTCGACGCCTTCTTCGTCGTCTCCGGCTTCCTCATCACCGGTCTGCTGCTGCGCGAGGTGCGGCGCACCGGCACCCTGGCGCTGCCGGCCTTCTACGCGCGCCGCGCCCGGCGCATCGTCCCCAGCGCCGCCGCCGTCCTGCTCGCCGCGCTGGCCGCGACGGCCCTGCTGGCCCCCGAGCGGCTGGCCCCCACCGCCGCCGCCGTGCTCGCGGCCGCGCTGCAGGTGGCCAACTGGTTCCTGCTCACCGGCGGCGCGCAGGCGCTGGACCCCCAGCTCGCCCACACCCCGGTGACGCACTTCTGGTCCCTGGCGGTGGAGGAGCAGTTCTACCTGGCCTGGCCGCTGCTGGTGCTGCTGGTGGCCCGCCGCGCCCAGCGCCGCGGCGGCGACGTGCGGCGCGGGCTGCTCGTGGCGCTGACGGCCCTGACGGTGCTCTCGCTCGCCACGAGCGTGCTGGTCAGCCCGCGCGCGGAGCTGCTGGCCTACCTGGGCACCGGCACCCGCGCCTGGCAGTTCGGCGTCGGCGGGCTGCTCGCGCTGCTGGCCCCCGAGCTGGCCCGCGCCGCCCGCCGCCCCGCGCTGCTGCGCGCCGGCGGCTGGGCGGGGGCGGTGCTGCTGCCGACCTCGGCGGTGTGGGCCGGGGCGGTGACCTACCCCGGCTGGGCGGCGCTGGTGCCGACGCTGGCGACCGCCGCGGTCATCGCCTCCGGCGCCGCGGGCCCGGGCGCCGGCGTGGGGCGGCTGCTGAGCCTGCCGCCGGTGCGCTGGGTGGGCCGGCTGTCCTACACCTGGTACCTGTGGCACGTGCCGGCGACCTGGATCGCCGTGGAGCTGGCCCCCGGTCTGGACCGCTGGCCGTTCCTGCTGCTCGTGGAGCTGCTGGCCGCCGCTCCGGCGCTGGCCACCTCGCTGCTGGTGGAGCGCCCGCTGCGCCACGGCCGGGCGGTCGCCTCGACCCGCGCCGGCCTGCTGCTGGGGGCGCTCGCGACGGCGCTCGTGGTGCTCGGTGCGCTGCTCGCGCTGTCGGCTGCGCTGCTCGCGCTGTCGGCCTAGCGCGCCCGCCGGTGCGGCGCGGTGCGGCGGGGGCGGGTCCTAAGCTTCCCGGGTGCGGGTGCTGCTGGTCGAGGACGAGGTCCTGCTGGCGCGGACGGTGCGCCGCGGGCTGGTGGCCGAGGGCTTCTCCGTCGACCTCGCCCACGACGGCGACGAGGGGTTCTTCCTCGCCCGCGAGCACCGCTACGACGTCCTCGTCGTCGACCTCATGCTGCCGGGCCGCAACGGCTACGAGGTCTGCCGCGACCTGCGCGCGGCGGGGGTGTGGACCCCGGTGCTCGTGCTCACCGCCAAGGACGGCGAGTACGACCAGGTCGACGCCTTCGACCTCGGCGCCGACGACTACCTCACCAAGCCGTTCTCCTTCCCGGTCCTCGTGGCGCGGCTGCGCGCGCTGCAGCGGCGCGGCGCGCCCGAGCGACCGGTCGTCCTGCGCGCCGGCGACCTGGAGCTGGACCCCGGCTCGCGGCGGGTCGTGCGCGCCGGCACCCCCGTCGAGCTGACGGCCCGCGAGTTCGCGCTGCTGGAGTTCCTCATGCGCCACCCCGACGAGGTCGTCGCCAAGGCGCAGATCCTGGAGTCGGTGTGGGACCCGCACGTGCAGAACGACCCCAACGTCGTGGAGGTGTACGTGCGCTACCTGCGCCGCAAGATCGACGTGCCGTTCGCCCGGCACGCCATCCAGACCGTGCGCGGCGCCGGCTACCGGCTCGCCGCCGACGGCGGCTGAACGCCCCTCGGTCCCCGCGGCGCCCCCTCGGCGCTCCCGTCCGCCCCCGCCTCGTCGTCCTCGGCGGCCGTGGCGCCCAGCGGCAGCACCAGCCGGACCAGCGCGCCACCGCCGGGCCGCGGCAGGGCCCGCACGGACCCGCCGTGGGCGGCGGCGATCTCGGCGACGATCGCCAGGCCCAGCCCGGTGCCGCCCGAGGCGCGGTCGCGGCTGGCGTCCAGGCGCACGAACCGCTCGAACACCCGCTCCCGCTCGGCCTCGGGGATGCCCGGACCGTCGTCGGCCACCTCCAGCAGCGCCGCGCCGTCCTCCAGCGCCGTCCGCAGCTCCACGGTGCCCGCCGCGTGCCGCGCGGCGTTGTCGGTGAGGTTGCGCACCAGCCGCGACAGCTGCCGGCGGTCCCCGCGCACCCGCACCGGCACCGTGCGCGCGCGCACCCGCACCGCCCCCAGCGCCCGCAGCCGCGCCGCCTCGGCCTCCAGCACCTCGTCGAGGTCGACGTCGGCGTCCTCGCGGGCCAGCCGGCCCTCGTCGGCGCGGGCCAGCAGCAGCAGGTCGGCCACCAGCGCCTCCACCCGGCCGGCCTCCGAGCGCACGAGCTCGGTGAACTCCCGCGGTGCCCCGGCGTCGGCGGACCACACCTCCGCGGCCGCGCGCAGCGTCGCCACCGGGCTGCGCAGCTCGTGGCTGGCGTCGGCGACGAACCGCCGCTGGCTGCGCTGGGAGGACTCCAGGCGCGAGAGCATCTCGTTCATCGTCAGCGCCAGCCGCGTCACCTCGTCGCGCCCTTCCGGCACCGGCACCCGCCCGTCCAGCCCCGCGGACGTGATGCCCTCGACGGTGCGCCGGATCGCCTCCACCGGCCGCAGCGAGCGGCCCGTGAACGTCCAGGTCGCCGCCGCGATCGCCGCGAGCAGCAGCGGCGCGCCGACGGCCAGCACCAGCGCCGCCTGGCGCAGCGCGGCGTCCTCCTCGGCGGTGCTCTCGGCGGCCACCACCCGGAAGTCGCGGTCGTCGACCCGCGCCCCCACCACGGTCACCACCCAGCGGCCGTCGCCGAGCGCGGGCAGCTCCCGCTCCTCCTGCACCAGCTCGCCCACCGCGGGCCGGGTCGCGCTCAGCGCGTCGAGACCGGCCAGCGCCGCGCTGCGGGCCACCACGCGCCCGTCGGCGTCCAGGACCTGCACGTGCGAGCCGCGGTCGTCGTCGGCGCCCACCGCCGCCTCCAGCGCGGCCCGCTGGGCCGACTCCGGGCCCTCCAGGCCCGCGTCGAGCACCTCCGCGCTCACCGACAGCCGCACCAGCCGCGCCTGCACCGCGCCCGAGATCTCCGCCGCGTCGTACAGGGACCCGCGCAGCGCCGCGAGCCCGACGACGCCGCCGGCGACGACCAGCACGGCCAGCAGCGCGGTCGCCGCGAGCGTCGAGCGCACCCGCACCCCGGCCCGCCGCCACCGGCTGCGCAGCGGGTGGGGGGCGGGGCCGGGCACCGGACCAGTGTGCCGGGCCCGCCCCCGCCGCCGCGCACGTCCCGTGGGGCGCACGCCCGGCGGCGCCCACCGGCCGGGTGGACCTGCAGCGCGCTGCAGGTCGTAGCGTCCCCGCCATGAGCATGGAGTCGGTCGCCTGGTCCTCGCTGTGGCGGACGATGTCCGCCCCCGACCAGCAGCCCTTCCGCCCGGGCACCGTCCGGCGCGTCCTCGCCCTCGCCCGCCAGCGCCGCGCGCTGCTGGGCCTGTTCGTCACCGGCAGCACCGTCCTGGCGGTCCTGGCCGTGGCCACCCCCGTGCTCGCCGGGCGCGTGATCGACGCGGTCGGCACCGGCGACTCCCGCCGCGTCGTCCTGCTGGCCGTCCTCATCGCCGTCGTCGCCCTCGCCGAGGCGGGGCTGGGGCTGGTGGTGCGCTGGTGGTCGGCGCGGCTGGGGGAGGACCTCATCCTCGACCTGCGCACCCGCGTCTTCGACCACGTGCAGCGGATGCCCGTCGCCTTCTTCACCCGCACCCGCACCGGCGCCCTCGTCAGCCGCCTCAACAACGACGTCCTGGGCGCGCAGCGCGCCTTCAGCGACACCCTGTCCGGCGTCGTCAGCAACGTCGTCGCCGTCGTGCTCACCGCGGTCGTCATGGTGGGCATCTCCTGGCGCATCACCCTGCTCGCGCTCGTGCTGCTGCCGGTCTTCGTGCTGCCCGCCCGGCGCATGGGCCGCCACCTCGCCCGGCTCTCGCGCCGGGCCGCGCAGCTGGACGCGGCCATGCTCAACCAGACCACCGAGCGCTTCTCCGCCCCCGGCGCCACCCTCGTCAAGCTCTTCGGCCGCCCCGACGAGGAGTCCGCCGCCTTCGCCCGCGCCGCCCGCGCCGTCCGCGACATCGGCGTCACCCGGGCCGTGCGGCAGTCGGTGTTCATCACCGCGCTCACCCTCGTCTCCGCGCTGGCCCTCGCGATCGTCTACGGCGTCGGGGGGACGGCCGCCGTCACCGGCACGCTGGACGCCGGCAGCATCGTGACGCTCGCGCTGCTGCTGACCCGCCTGTACGCGCCGCTGACGGCGCTGGCCAACGCCCGCGTCGACATCACGAGCGCGCTGGTGAGCTTCGACCGCGTCTTCGAGGTCCTCGACCTCGTCCCGCTGGTGCAGGAGGCCCCCGACGCGCGCGCGGTCCCGGCGGGCCCGGTCGGCGTGGAGTTCGACCACGTCGACTTCGCCTACCCCGCCGCCTCCGACGTCTCGCTGGCCTCCCTGGAGGACGTCGCCACCCTGGACGCGCGCGGCGGCGTGCAGGTGCTGCACGACGTCTCCTTCCGCGTCGAGCCCGGTCAGGTCGTCGCGATCGTCGGCTCCTCCGGCGCCGGCAAGTCCACGATGGCGCAGCTGCTGGCGCGCCTGTACGACGTCACCGGCGGCGCCGTGCGCATCGGCGGGGTCGACGTGCGCGAGCTGCAGGCCGAGGCGCTGCGCCGGACCGTCGGCGTCGTCACCCAGGACGGGCACCTCTTCCACGAGTCCCTGCGCGCCAACCTGCGCCTGGCCCGCCCCGACGCCGGCGACGAGGAGCTGCTCGACGCCCTGCGCCGCGCCCGCCTCGGCGAGCTCGTGGCCGCCCTGCCCGACGGCCTCGACACCGTCGTCGGCGAGCGCGGCTACCGCTTCTCCGGCGGGGAGCGCCAGCGCCTGACCATCGCCCGGCTGCTGCTGGCCCACCCGCGCGTCGTCGTCCTCGACGAGGCCACCGCCCACCTGGACTCCGCCTCCGAGGCCGCCGTGCAGGCCGCGCTCGACGAGGCGCTGGCCGGCCGCACCGCCATCGTCATCGCCCACCGGCTCACCACCGTGCGCGACGCCGACCTCATCCTCGTCGTCGAGGCCGGCCGGATCGTCGAGCGCGGCACGCACGAGGAGCTGCTGGCCCGCGAGGGCCGCTACGCGCAGCTGCACCGCCTGGGGCGCACGGCACCGCGTGGTTGAATGCGCACCGGTCCACCGGCGGGCCGCCCACGCCACCAGGAGCGCACCTCGTGTCCCACCCGTACGCGCCGTCGGCGCCCCCGCTTCGTGCGCCGGCCGGTCGTGGCCTCGCCGTAGCCGCCATGGTCCTCGGCATCGTCGCCGTCCTCGGCTGCTACGTTCCGATCCTGAACGTCGGCAGCATCCTGATCGCTGTCGTGGGGCTGGTGCTCGGCATCGTCTCGCTCGCGCGGAGTCGTGCGGGGCGCGGTATGGCGATCACCGGTGTCGCCCTCTCGGCGATCGCCGTGGTCGTCGCGGTCCTGGTCAACCTCGCCCTCGGCGCGGCTGTCGAGAACGCGGATCCAGCCAGACCCGACGTGAGCGGCGGCGCAGGCGCGCCGGCACCCGGACCGACCATCGCTACTGCCCCAGGCGACGACGCCCTGGCCATCGGTGCACCGGCCCAGGTGGGCGACTACACGGTGACCGTCAGTGCGGTGAACCAGGACGCGACCCAGGTCATCGCCGACGCCAACCGGTTCAACACCGCCGCCACCGGCCGCTACGTGCTCGTCGACCTCACTGCGACGTACACCGGGACCGCGGCCGAAGCCAACCCGTGGATCGACCTCCGGGCGACGTACCAGGCCACCGACGCTCGCAACTACGACCAATCCTCGTGCTCGGTGGTAGTGCCGCAATCGGCCTTCGACCAACCGGGCCTGCGCACCGGCGGAACGGCCACCTACCAGGTGTGCTTCGACGTCCCTGCCACTGCCATCGCCGGGAGCGTGGTGTCGGTCGAGCAGATTCTCAACTTCGAGGACGACGCCGTCGTCTGGCGAGCCGGCTGACCCGTCCGGGTGCCACCGGGTGCGGGCGGGCGCGGGCGGGGCGGGTGCGCTGCTGCAATGGTCCGGTGTCCTGGCAGCACCCGTCCCCGACCGCAGCGCGCCCGCCGGCGCCGCCCCGGCCGGCGCCCGCGTCGACGGCGCTGGGCGTCGTGGCCCTCGTCACGGGCCTCCTGGCGCTGCTGACCTCGGTGCCGCTGCCGCTGCTGGACCTGCTCTCGGTCCCGCTGGGCGTCACCGCCGTGGCCACCGGGGTCCTCGCGCTGGCCCTGCGCCACGGCGGCCGGGGCCTGGCCGTCGCCGGTCTGGTGACGGGCGCGCTCGGTCTGCTCGCCGACCTCGTGCGGGCGCTCGTGGGCGTGGGGCTGCTCGGGCTCGCCGCGCTGGGCGCGGCCGCCGGCGGCCCGGGCGGCTCCACCGGCACCGATGCCGGTGAGCACGCGTGGGGCGAGCAGGTGCGCCTGGACGAGTACGACGTCGCGGTCTCGGGGGCGCGCACCGCCCCGGAGCTGGGCGGGCTGCTGCTCGTGGAGCTGGACGTGCGGTTCGTGGGCGACGGCGGGCGCGGCGGCAGCGGGGACCTGTACGAGGACCTGTACGGCTACCTGCTGGGGGCCGACGGGGAGGAGTACTGGGCGACGGACTGCCTGGTGCAGCTGCCGGCGGACCCGCGCGACATGGCCGACCTGGCGCCGGGCGGCAGCGCCACGTTCCAGATGTGCTTCGAGGTCCCGCCGGCCGCGGCGCCCTCCGACCCCGAGACCGGGGAGGTCGCCGGCGTGCGGGTGCAGGTCGTCGACGAGTCCGCGGGGACGGGTTCCTGGGCGACGTGGGCCGACGCGGGCACCCCGGGCGGGGCGGGACCCGCCGGCCCGAGCGTGTGAGCCCGGGCCGGCGCGCCCTGCGCTGGCCCGCCCTCAGACGCCGGCGGGCTCGGCCCCGGCCGCGGCCTCCGGCGCGGCCTCCAGCGCGGCGTCCCGGGCGGCGTCCCGGGCGGCCACGCGGGAGGCGTGGGTGGGCGGGTCGCTGGGCACGCCGGGGGACCGGCGCGCCTCGAACTCCCGGCGCAGCACCGGCACGACGTGCTCGCCGAGCAGGTCCAGCTGCTCGAGCACCGTCTTCAGCGGCAGACCGGCGTGGTCCATGAGGAACAGCTGGCGCTGGTAGTCGCCGAAGAACTCCTGGAAGGTCAGCGTCTTCTCGACGACCTGCTCGGGGCTGCCGACGGTCAGCGGCGTGGTGCGGGTGAACTCCTCCAGCGACGGCCCGTGGCCGTAGACCGGGGCGTTGTCGAAGTAGGGCCGGAACTCGCGCACCGCGTCCTGGGAGTTGCGGCGCATGAAGACCTGCCCGCCGAGGCCGACGACCGCCTGCTCGGGGGTGCCGTGGCCGTAGTGGGCGTAGCGCTCCCGGTAGAGCCCGATGAGCCGGGCGTAGTGCTCCTTGGGCCAGAAGATGTTGTTGGCGAAGTACCCGTCGCCGAAGTAGGCGGCGATCTCGGCGACCTCGGGGGTGCGGATGGAGCCGTGCCAGACGAACGGCGCCACGCCGTCCAGCGGCCGCGGGGTGGAGGTGAAGCCCTGCAGCGGGGCGCGGAAGCGGCCCTCCCAGTCGACGACGTCCTCGTCCCACAGCCGGCGCAGCAGCTGGTAGTTCTCCACCGTCAGCTCGACGCTCTTGGTGATGTCCTGCCCGAACCACGGGTACACGGCGCCGGTGTTGCCGCGGCCGAGCATGAGGTCGGTGCGCCCGCCGGACAGGTGCTGCAGCATGGCGAAGTCCTCGGCGATCTTCACCGGGTCGTTGGTGGTGATGAGCGTCGTCGACGTCGACAGCAGCAGCCTGCTGGTGCGGCCGGCGAGGTAGCCGAGCATCGTGGTGGGGGAGCTGGGCACGAAGGGCCGGTTGTGGTGCTCACCGGTGGCGAAGACGTCGAGCCCGACCTGCTCGGCGTGCTCGGCGATGGTGGTCATCGCCCGGATGCGCTCGGCCTCCGTGGGCGTCCGGCCCGTGGTGGGGTCGGGCGTGACGTCGCCGACGGTGAAGATCCCGAACTGCATGACCGCCTCCTCGAGGGTGCGCGCACCTGCGCGCACTTAGTTGAAGAGTACAGCACATGGATCTGTTCCCGGCCGAGGGCGGTCCTCCTCGTCGCCCCCTCTGGATCGACGCTGCGTCACTAGGTAGTTGCGCGTTGTACAAGAGTTCGGATTCCGCCACGGGACAACGGAATCCGCTGGCATACTCGCCGCCGTCGAGAAGGAGGGCCGGCCGCTCGGGATCCGGCCCCTGCAGGATGGAGGCAACCGGTGCCGGTCACGTTCGGCGATCACTAGCGGCGTCCTCGACGTCGAGGGCGTCGCGGCCGACCCGTCGGCGACCGGATCCGGCACGACGTGCAGGGTGGTCGTCGTGGTGCCGTCCCACGACGAGGAGCACCAGATCGCAGCCACGATCTCGTCGCTGCTGGAGCAGTCCAGGCGTCCTGACGACATCGTCGTCGTCTGCGACAACTGCAGCGACCGCACGGCCGAGGTCGCCGCGCGCTTCCCGGTCCGGGTCATCGAGACGGTCGGCAACCGCGCCAAGAAGGCCGGGGCCCTCAACCAGGCGCTCGACCAGCTGCTGCCCGAGATGGATGCTGCGGACGCCGTGCTCGTGATGGACGCCGACTCCGTCCTCGACGCCTCCTTCCTCGAAGTCGCCGTGGAGCGGCTCTGCCGGGGCGACGTGAGCGCCGTGGGGGGCACCTTCACCGGTCAGCCCGGTGGTGGACTCGTGGGCACCTTCCAGCGCAACGAGTACGCGCGCTACGCCCGCGACGTGGGGAGGCTGAAGGGCAGGGTGCTCGTCCTCACCGGGACCGCCACGGTCTTCCGGGTCTCGGTGCTGCGCGAGGTGCGCCAAGCCAGGGGGGAGGGCCGGCTGCCCGGGGGCGCCGCCCAGATCTACGACACGCGCGTGCTCACCGAGGACAACGAGCTCACGCTGGCTCTGCTGCACCTCGGTCACGGCATCATCTCCCCCAAGGGCTGCCGGCTGACGACGGAGGTCATGCCCACCTGGCGGGCGCTGGCGCGCCAGCGGCTGCGATGGAAGCGCGGGGCCCTGGAGAACCTCACCGACTACGGCTGGACGCCGATCACGCGTCGCTACTGGGGGCGGCAGCTGCTCTCCCTCATCGGGGTCGTCGTCACCTTCACCTACGTCGCGAGCATCGTCTGGTCGCTGGTGGTGGACCACGGCCTGCACCTGCACCCCCTGTGGGTCGCGGTGACGGGCATCTTCATCGCCGAACGCGTCGTCACGGTGCGCAGCAGAGGCCCGCTGCAGATGGCGATCGCTTCGCTCCTCCTCGTCGAGATGGTGTTCGACGTCTTCCTCCAGGCCGTCCAGGCCAAGGCGTTCCTGGACGCCGCTCTCCGACGTGAAAGGACGTGGTGATCATGTACGACAAGGGCATCGCAGCCATCGGTGGAGGCGCCGCGGCGGGAACGCTCGCCTTCACCGGCTTCGACGTCGTCTGGTACCTGCTCGGGGGCTTCGCGCTCATCGCCGCGGGCCTCGCCCTGCTGAGGACGCTGCCGCGCAAGCAGGCCTGAGCGTCGTCGCCGCGGGTGCCCGGTGATCCGCCGCGGGGAGCGGTGCATCACCCGTACGGAGCAACCAGGCTCGGCACGTCCCGGTCGATGACCGGGACATGCCGGCTCGTCGCCACGTCCTCTCCTGGCTCGCCGGGTGTGGTGTTGCAGCAGTCCTGCCGCCGTTGCTGACCCCGGACGAGGCGAGAGCGGCCGGGCCGCTCGCGCTCGCGCACCGCGTCCGCTTCGGCGCCCACGTGGAGGGCATGGTCGCCGACCCGGCCGCGCTCGGCCGCTGGGAGCAGCAAGCAGGACGGCGATCGGCGATCGCCTCCTACTTCTACGGCTACGGGGACGAGTTCCCCGCAGCAGTCGAGAGGGCCTTCGCCGACGACGGCCGCCGCGACGTCCTGCTCTCCTGGGACATGGGTCCCACGCGCTTCAGCGAGTGGACCGCCGGCGCGCACGACGACTACCTGCTGCGCATCGCCGCGCACGCGCGCAGCTACCCCTACGACGTCCACGTCCGCCCCTGGCCGGAGATGAACGGCGACTGGCAGGACTTCCAGCCGACCGCCACCGGCACCAGGCCGCGAGGTGGCACCCCGGCCGAGTTCGTGGCCGCGTGGCGGCACGTCACGACGACCGTGCGGAGGGCGGGCGGGACGAACGTCAAGTGGGTCTTCAACCCGACTGCCGACACCTACGCCGAGACCACGGACGTCCGGACCATCTGGCCCGGCGCCGCCCACGTGGACGTCCTGGGTCTCGACGGCTACAACTGGGGTGACGGGGGCCGCCTGGAGTGGCGTGAGTTCGAGGACATCTTCGCCGAGCAGTACGGGCGTCTCACCGCGCTGCACCCTTCGGCTCCCGTGTGGATCTGCGAGTACGGGTGCAAGGAGCCCGGTGTGGACGACGGGGCCCCGGCCGACCCCCGGCACACCAAGGCGCAGTGGCTGCGGGGGATGCTCACCAGTCGGCGGTTCGAGCGCCTGGAAGCCGTCGTGAGCTTCGAGGTGAGGAAGGAGCGCGACTGGCGCACCACGTCGTCGCCCGAGGCGATGCAGGTGTGGCGGGAGTCCCAGCTGACCCCTGCACCCCTCGCCACCGTGCCCCGTCGGTCACGGTCCGTGGCGGTCCGTGGCCCGCGCTGAGCCGGTCCCCGCCAGCCGGGACCTGCGGTGGCCGTAGGCCAGGTAGACCACGAGGCCGATCGCCATCCAGATCCCCAGCCGCTCCCAGCTGACGGCCGGCAGGAAGCCCATGAGCACGATCGAGGCGACCGCCGAGAGCACGGGCAGCACCGGCACGCCGGGCACCCGGAAGGCCCGCGGCAGGTCGGGGCGGCTGCGGCGCAGCACCACGACGCCGATCGAGACGAGCACGAAGGCGAAAAGCGTGCCGATGTTCACCATCTGGGCGAGCTCGCCGATCGGCACGAAGGCCGCCACGAAGGCCACCACGACGCCGGTGACGACGGTGATCCGCACCGGCACGCCGGTGCGCTCGTCGACGCGCGAGAACCACGGCGGGATGAGGCGGTCCCGGCTCATGGCGAAGAGCACGCGGTTCTGCCCCAGCATGAGGATCATCATGACCGTCAGCAGGCCCGCGACCGTCCCGACGCTGATGAGCGTGGCGACGACGTCGGCGCCCACCGCCCGGAAGGCGTTCGCCAGCGGCGCCTCCACGCTGATCCGCTCGTAGCTGACCATGCCCGTCACCACGAGCGAGACGAGCACGTAGAGCAGCGTGCAGATCGCCAGCGACCCGAGGATGCCGCGGGGCACGTCCCGCTGCGGGTCCTTCGTCTCCTCCGCGGCCGTGGCCACGATGTCGAAGCCGATGAAGGCGAAGAAGACCAGCGCGGCCGCGGTGAGGACGCCGCCGACCCCGAAGGTGCCCAGCGGCACGCCCAGGTCGGCCCACAGCGACGGCGGTGCGGGCTCGGCCGCGGCGCTGGGCGCGCCGGAGGGCGGCACGAAGGGCGACCAGTTGGCGACCCGCACGAAGAAGAGGCCCGCGACGACGACGATGCCGACGACCGTCAGCTTGATCGCGACGACGACGGCGTTGACGCGCGAGGAGGTCTTGGTGCCCGCGCACAGCACCGCCGTGAGCACGAGGACGACCGCGGCCGCCAGCAGGTTGGGCTCGGTCAGGCTCGGGGAGGCCGAGTACAGCCAGGCCGGCAGCTGCAGCCCCAGCGTCTCGCGCAGCAGGTCGGCGGCGTAGCTGGACCAGCCGACCGCCACCGTCGAGGCGCCCAGGGCCATCTCGAGGATGAGGTCCCAGCCGATGGTCCAGGCGACGACCTCGCCGAGGCTGGCGTAGGAGAAGGTGTAGGCCGAGCCCGCCACCGGCACCGTGGAGGCGAACTCGGCGTAGCAGAGCGCCGCCAGCGCGCAGACGACCCCCGCGACGACGAACGACAGCGCCACCGCGGGCCCCGCCCGGGTGCCGGCGGCCTCACCGGTGAGGACGAAGATCCCCGTCCCGATGATGACGCCCACGCCGAAGACCGTCAGGTCCCAGGCGCCCAGCGACTTGCGCAGGCGGGAGCCCGGCTCGTCCGTCGTCGCGATGGCGTCCTCGACGCTCTTGGTCCGGAACATCGACACGGACGCCGAGAGTAGGGGGATCAGGCCGTGCGGGCCACCCGGATGATCTTGCGCCGCAACCAGACCTTGCGCCCGCCGCCCATGTAGAGGACGACGCGCGCCAGCTCCCAGCGGCCGTACTCGGCGTGATCGGTCAGCAGCTTGCGGGCGTCGGACCTCGACGTGGCCCGGGGCAGCGTCAGCACGCGGTACTCGTACTGCTCCCCGGGCAGCGGGGTCCCGCCGCTCCTCGTCTTCGCAACCATCCCCTCCATCATCCACCCACCGGGACCGTTCTGCCGCGCGCGCCACGATCTCCGCTACGGTCGGAGCATGACGTCCGATCCGCGTGCGGCACTCGCCCGACTCGTGGCCGCGCTCGAGGACCACCTCGCGGCCGCCGCCAACCGCCGCGACGAGGCGGACCCCGTCGTGGCCGACGCCTACCAGCGCGTCGCCGACGCCTTCGAGGCCTACGAGGAGGCGCTCTACGACGCCTACGACGAGGTCACGCCGTTCGTCCTCTACGACGACGACGAGGGCGACGACGAGGACGACGAGGACGACGACACCGACGAGGGCGACGACGAGGACGACGAGGACGACGAGGACCTCGACGACGACGAGGACACCGACGACGAGGACCTCGACGACGCGCCCGGGCAGCCGGAGCGGGCGGGGGACGACCGCCGCGTGTGAGGGTTCCGTGCGGCGCGGGTGACGGACGGCGATCGCCGCCCGCGCTGCCGCTAGGGTCCGCGACGTGCTCACCAGCCGGCCGTCCCCCGACCCGACCCGCCGCTCCCGCGGAGGTGCCCGCGCGTGAGCATGGGCATCGGCGAGGGCGCGTTCCTCGGTCTCGTGCAGGGGCTCACCGAGTTCCTGCCCATCTCCTCCAGCGGGCACCTGGCCGTCGTCGGCACCCTCGTCGGCGCCGACGACCCGGGTGCGGCGTTCACCGCCATCTCCCAGCTGGGCACCGAGGCCGCCGTCATCCTGTACTTCCGCAAGGACATCGCGCGCATCGTCAGCCGCTGGACGCTGGCCCTGCTCGGGCGCGTGCCGCGCGACGACCCGGACGCCCGGATGGGGTGGCTGGTCATCCTCGGGACCATCCCCATCGGCCTGCTCGGCCTCTTCTTCAAGGACGCGATCGAGACGACCCTGCGCGGCTTCGTCGTCATCGCCACGACCCTGTGGGTCTTCGCCCTCGTCCTGGGCGCCGCGGACCGGTGGGGCCGCAAGCAGCGCACGCTGGACCAGCTGACGTGGAAGCACGGCCTGCTCTTCGGCCTCGCGCAGTCGCTGGCCCTCATCCCGGGCGTGTCGCGCTCGGGCGGCACCATCACCGCCGGCCTGCTGCTCGGCTACACCCGCGAGGCCGCCGCGCGGTACTCGTTCCTGCTGGCCATCCCGGCCGTCGTGCTCTCGGGCTTCTACCAGGTCTACGACGAGCTGAGCGCCGGCGCGGCGATCTCCTGGAGCGCCACGGCGGTCGCCACCGTCGTCGCCTTCGTCGTCGGCTACGTCGTCATCGCCTGGCTGATGCGCTTCATCTCCACGCACAGCTACGCGCCGTTCGTCGTCTACCGCATCGCGGCCGCCGTGGTGGTCTACGCGCTGGTGGCCGCCGGGACGCTGCCCGCCCTCAACGGCACCGACTTCGGCTGAGCCGCCGGCCCGCCCGTCCGGCCCGCCCGGCTCCGGGTGGCCTCAGAGCCACCCGGAGCGCTTGAACCAGCGGTAGAGCACGGCGCTGGTGGCGACCATCAGCAGCACGCACGCGGGGTAGCCCAGGCGCCAGCCGAGCTCGGGCATGTGCTCGAAGTTCATCCCGTACACGCCGGCGATGAGGGTGGGGGCGGCGATCATCGCCGCCCACGCCGAGATCTTGCGCATGTCGTCGTTCTGGCGGACCGACACCTGCGCCAGGTGGGCGTTGAGGATGTCGGTGAGCATCCGGTCGTAGCCCTCGACGTGCTCCACGGTGCGCTGGAGGTTGTCCACGACGTCGCGCAGCACGAACATCGCCTGCTGCTCGGGGCTCTCCGGCCCGCTGCCGTCCGCGCCCAGCAGGTCCCGCAGCGGTGCCACCAGCGGGGCGGCGGCCCGGCGCACCTCCAGCACCTCCCGCTTGAGCGAGTAGATCCGCTGCGCGTCGGAGCTGCGGGTGGGGGAGAAGACCTGCTCCTCCACCTCGTCGACGTCCCGCTCCAGCTCGGCGTCGATGCGGGTGTAGTCGCCGACCGCCTGCTCCAGGACGGCGCGCATGACGGCCGCCGGCCCCAGCCGCAGCAGGTGCGGATCCGCCTCGACGCGTTCGCGCACCCGCTCCAGCGACCCGTCCTGCCCGCGGCGCACGGTCACCACGAACCGGTCGCCGACGAAGAGCATGACCTCGCCGGTCTCCACCGCGGACCGGGCGTCGTCGTAGGTGAGGACCTTCACGACGAGGAAGAGCGTGGACCCGTAGTGCTCGAGCTTGGGCCGCTGGTGACCGGTGACCGCGTCCTCCACGGCGAGGCGGTGCAGGTGCAGCGCCGAGGCGATGCCGCTGAACTCCCCGGCGGTGGGGTCCGCCACCTCCAGCCAGAGGAAGCCGTCCGCCGCCGCCCGGCGGCGCTCCAGCGCGGAGGCGAGGTCGTCCACCTCCTCCCGCCGGCCGTCGCGGTAGGAGGCCACGTCCACGATCACGCCGCCATCGTGCCCGCGGCGGCCCGGCAGTGCCCGCCGTCTCCGGAGACGCCCCGAGGAAGTTCAGTTATCGGAGCCTTAGAGTGCCGACCCGGACCCGCGGGACGGCACCGGCCGCGGACCTCCCTACCCTGACCGGGTGCCCACGCTCCTGCTCGTCCGCCACGGCCGCAGCACCGCCAACACCGCGGGGGTGCTCGCCGGCTGGACGCCCGGGGTGCACCTCGACGACACCGGCCGGGAGCAGGCGGCCGCGCTGGGACGGCGGCTGGCGGCGGTGCCGCTGGCCGCGCTCGTCGTCTCGCCGCTGGAGCGCTGCCAGGAGACCGCCGCCGGGATCGGCGCGGTGGACGGCCCCGACGGGCCCCGTCCGGCGCCGCTGACCGACGAGCGGCTGGGGGAGTGCAAGTACGGCGACTGGACGGGGCGCGAGATCCGCGCCCTCACCAAGGAGCCGCTGTGGCGCACGGTGCAGCAGCACCCCTCGGCCGCGGTCTTCCCCGGCCCGGGGGGCGAGGGTCTCGCGCAGATGCAGCACCGGGCCGTCAGCGCGGTCCGCGAGCACGACGCCCGGGTCGCCGCCGAGCACGGCGAGGACGCGGTGTGGGTCGCCGTCAGCCACGGCGACGTCATCAAGGCGGTGCTGGCCGACGCCCTCGGCATGCACCTGGACCTCTTCCAGCGCGTCTCCGCCGACCCCTGCTCGGTCTCGGTCGTGCGCTACGCGCCGCTGCGCCCGTTCGTGCTGCGGATGAACGACACCGGCGGCGACCTGTCGGGCCTCGCGCCGCCCCGCCGGCGCCGGCGCGCCCGGCGCGCCGTGCCCAGCTCCGACGCCGTCGTCGGCGGCGGGACCGGCGCGGCGTAGGGTCGGGACATGCCCGTCTTCGAGTACGACCCGCCGGAGCGCTTCGTGGCGGGCACCGTCGGCGAACCGGGTTCGCGCACCTTCTTCCTGCAGGCGCGCACCGGTGTCCGCCTGACCTCCGTGGCGCTGGAGAAGGCGCAGGTCTCCGCCCTCGCCGAGCGCGTCGGCGAGCTGCTCGACGAGGTCGTGCGCCGCTCCGCCGGCCAGGCGCCGGTGCCGGCGCTGCCGCCGGCCGGCAGCGAGGACAACGCCCCGCTGGAGTCGCCCATCGAGGAGGAGTTCCGCGTCGGCACCATGAGCCTGGCGTGGGACGGGGAGCGCGACGTCGTCGTCATCGAGTGCTTCGAGGTCTCCGACAGCGACGCCGAGCCGGAGGTGCCCGACCCGTCCAGCGCGAGCAACCTGCTGCGCGTCTCCCTCGACGGCGCCGCCGCCCGGGCCTTCGCCGCCCGGGCGCTGGCCCTGGTGGCGGCCGGGCGCCCGCCGTGCCCGTTCTGCGCCGGCCCGCTGGACGCGCAGGGCCACGTCTGCCCCCGGGCGAACGGGTACCGGCGCTGAACGGCAGCTTCGCCGGCGTCGGCGAGCAGGAGGCGCTGGCCGGCCTGGCCTCCGGCGAGCTGCACGTGCGGGGCCGGCTGGCCGACGCCTCGAACGCCACCCTGTACTCGGTGGTCCGCGACGGGGAGCAGGGGCTGGCCTGCGTCTACAAGCCCGTCGCCGGGGAGCGCCCGCTGTGGGACTTCCCCGACGACACCCTGGCCCGCCGCGAGGTCGCCTCGTACGCGGTCTCCGCGACGACCGGCTGGCACGTGGTCCCGCCCACCGTCTTCCGCGACGGCCCGCTGGGGCCGGGCAGCGTGCAGCTGTGGCTGCAGCAGGACGGCGCCGACCCGGCGGACGCCGACGAGGTGGTGCTGCCCTCGCCCGGGGCCGGTCTCATCGACATCGTGCCCCCGCGGCGCATCGAGCCGGGCTGGCACACCGTGCTGGAGGCCGAGGACGGCGCCGGCCGTCCCGTCGCCCTCGTGCACGCCGACGACCTGCGGCTGCGGCGCATCGCCGTCCTCGACGTCGTCCTCAACAACGCCGACCGCAAGGGCGGGCACGTCCTGCCCGGCTGGTCGGGTGCCGTGCACGGGGTGGACCACGGGCTGACCTTCCACGAGGAGCCCAAGCTGCGCACGGTGCTGTGGGGGTTCGCCGGCACCCGGCTGCTCGCCGAGGAGCGCGAGGTCCTCGCGCGGCTGGCCAGCGACCTCGACGGCGCGCTGGGCGAGCTGCTGGGGGAGCTGCTGACCGTGGAGGAGGCCGTGGCCACGGCCGAGCGGGTGGACCGCCTGCTGTCGGCGGACCGGCTGCCGCGCCCGCGCGGGCACCGCACCATCCCCTGGCCCCCGTTCTGAACCCCGGCGCGACCCGCGTTCGCCGCCGCGGCGGCGCCGGGTAGGTTCGGCGCGTGCGTTCCTGGCCCGCTCCCGATCCCACCAGCCTCCCCGGGAACGGGGCCCTGCCGGGGCGCGGTCCCCGCGTGCGGCTGCACGACACCGCCGCCGGCGCCCTCGTGCCGGTCGGGCCCGACAGCGGCACGGCCAGCCTGTACGTCTGCGGCATCACGCCCTACGACGCCACCCACCTGGGGCACGCGAACACCTACGTCGCCTTCGACCTGCTGGGGCGCGCCTGGCGCGACGCCGGTCTGGACGTGCGGTACGTGCAGAACGTCACCGACGTCGACGACCCGCTGCTGGAGCGGGCGGAGGCCACCGGGGTCGACTGGCGCGAGCTCGCGCACTCCCAGGTCGAGCTGTTCCGCGAGGACATGAGCGCCCTCTCGGTGGTCCCGCCGGAGCGCTACCTCGGCGTCGTCGAGGCGGTCGACCTCGTCTCCGGCGCCGTGCGCGAGCTGCTGGCCGCGGGCGCGGCCTACCGCGTGCCCGGCACCGGCGGCGGCCCGGACGGCGACGTCTACTTCCCCGTGGCGGCCGACCCGTCGTTCGGCTCCGTCGGCGGCTACGACCGCGCCACGATGCTCGCGCTGTCCGCCGAGCGCGGCGGCGACCCGCAGCGGCCCGGCAAGCGCGATCCGCTGGACCCGCTGCTGTGGCGGGTGCAGCGGCCCGGGGAACCGGCGTGGGAGGCCGGCGAGCTGGGCCGCGGCCGCCCCGGCTGGCACATCGAGTGCACCGCGATCGCCCTGGAGCACCTGGGGATGCCCGTCGACGTGCAGGGCGGTGGCAGCGACCTGGTCTTCCCGCACCACGAGATGGGCGCCGCGCACGCGCACCTGCTGCGCCCGGCCTCCCGGCCCTTCGCCCGCGCCTACGCGCACTCGGGCATGGTCGCCCTCGACGGCGAGAAGATGAGCAAGTCCAAGGGGAACCTGGTGCTCGTCTCCAGGCTGCGGGCCGCCGGCGTGGACCCGGCGGTCGTGCGGCTGGCGATCGTCTCCCACCACTGGCGCAGCGACTGGGAGTGGACCGACGAGGTGCTGCGGCAGGCCCGGGAGCGCTTCGCGCGCTGGAGCGCGGCCGTCGGGCAGCCCTCGGGGCCGTCGGCGGAGGGGCTGCTGGCCGCGGTCCGCGAGCGCCTGGCCGACGACCTCGACGCCCCCGGTGCCGTCGCGGCCGTCGACGCCTGGGTGCAGGCGCAGTCGGCCACCGGCGGCGACGACACCGCCGCCCCGGAGCTGGTGCGGCGCACGGTGACGGCGCTGCTGGGCGTCAGCCTGCGCTGAGGCGCCCGGCGGGCGCCTCGTCGGCCGGCCCGGCCTCGAGGCCGTCGACGGGCGGGGTGCCCTCCTGCGCCTGCTCCAGCACGCGCAGGGCGTTGCCGTGGGCCAGGGCGTCCAGGTCGGGGCGCGACCAGCCGCGCTCGGCGAGCGCGGCCAGCAGCACCGGGTAGCCGGAGACGTCCTCCAGCCCGGCGGGCAGCTCGTCGGTGCCGTCGTAGTCGCCGCCCAGGCCGACGTGCCGCGGCCCCGCGACCTCGCGGGCGTGCTCGACGTGGGCGACGACGTCGGCCACGGACGCGCGGGGCCGGGGGTGGCGCCGCAGCCAGTCCGCGAACGCGCCGAGGGCGCCGGGCTCGCCGGTGGGCAGGTAGGGCCAGCCGCCCAGCCCGAGCCGGTCCTGCTCGGCGGCCGCGGCGGCCCGGTGGTCCGCGCACGCCTGGGAGACGAAGGCCGGCACGAACGCGACCATGAGCACCCCGCCGTTGGCCGGCAGGCGCTCCAGCACGTCGTCGGGGACGTTGCGGGGGTGGTCGGTGACGGCCCGGCAGGAGGAGTGCGAGAAGAGCACCGGGCGGGTGGTGACGTCCAGCGCGTCGCGCATCGTGCGCTCGTGGACGTGGGAGAGGTCCACGAGCATGCCGGTGCGGTTCATCTCCGCGACGACCTCGCGCCCGAACGCGGTGAGGCCGAAGTCGACGGGTTCCCCCGTCGCCGACGCCGCCCAGGGGGTGTTGTCGTTGTGCGTGAGCGTCATGTAGGCCACGCCCGCGCGGCGCAGCTGGCGCAGCACGCCCAGCGAGCCGGCGATGCAGTGCCCGCCCTCGGCGCCGGGCAGCGAGGCGACGAGGCCGTCGGCCATCGCCTCGCGCACCCGGCGGGCGGTGGGCGCCCAGCGGAAGACGTCCGGGTGCGCGGCGACGAGGCGGTGCACGACGTCGACCTGCTCCAGGACCGCCACGACGGCCTCGGGCGGCGGTGTCGAGGACGGCACGTACACCGACCAGAACTGCGCACCGACACCGCCGGCCCGCAGCCGCGGCACGTCGGTCTGGGTGCGCGGCTGACCGGCGAGCAGACCGGCGGCGGCCACGTCGGAGCCGAAGAGCTCCCGCAGCTCCCACGGCAGGTCGTTGTGCCCGTCGAAGACCCGGTGCCCGCCGGGCACCGGGTGCCCGGGGTGCGCGCTCACTGCTGGTGCTGCTGCAGCTGCGCCTGCACGACCCCCGCGAGGTGCTGCAGCTGCCCGGGGCCGAGCTGGCGGACCTCCCCCTCCAGGCGCCGCACCACGTGCGGGTCCTCCAGCAGCCGCTCGGAGCTCTGCAGCAGCACGGTGCCCGCGCCGGTGAAGTCGTACTGGCGCTCCTCGCCGGAGCGGGTGCCGAACAGGGCCCCGCGGGCGGCGCCGAGGAAGTGCTCCATCCAGCCGGCGTCGAAGTGCTGGGAGGGGGCCGGGCAGTCGGCCCAGCCCACGAGGGCCTCGGGGTCCACCCGCACCGGCGGCTCCACGAAGATGACCGGTCCCGAGGAGCTGGCCAGGAACTTGCCCGTCCCGATGAGGGTGAGGAAGCCCGGGATGATCGACTCCTTCAGCTCCAGCCCGGCGTCGAAGGCCAGCAGGTTCGCCGCGCGCACGGTGAGGTTGCCGTCGTCGAGGTCGTAGGAGTTGATGTCGTAGCCGCGGTCGCCGAGCAGGACGTGGCCCTGGCCGTTGGCCACCACCCAGTCCCGGCTGTACAGCGGGGAGGAGAAGTGCGAGGCGACCATGCCGGTCAGCGACGTCGCCGTCAGCGGCTCGAAGCGGATGGTGCCGCCGCCCAGCGGGTAGTAGGCGATCATCCGGCCGGTCTGCACGAACAGCGGCCCGGTCAGGCGCACGCAGTACGCGTACGGGTTGCCCGGCAGGTTGTCGTGGTCGGGCAGGGTCTGCGGGTCGAGGGGCTGGACGCTCACAACTTCTCCTCGCTGGCCTGGACGTGGACCGTGCCCTCGCCGGACACCTTCAGCTGCACGCCCTCCCCGGAACCGCGGCCGACGGCGTCGCGCCAGGAGAGGGCGGTGACGACGTCGATGCGCAGGTCGCCGACGTGCGCGACGTAGGCCTGCGGGTCGACGAAGACCTGGCGGCCCCCGCCCACCCGCAGCGCGAACGTGCCGCCGTGCGAGAGCACCGCGACCGATCCGCGCCCGGACAGCTGGGTGGTGAACAGCCCCTGACCGGTGACGGCGCCGCGCACCGCGCCGCGCAGGCCGCCCTGCTGGCCCAGGAAGACCACCGAGGACGACATCGAGGCGTCGTGGGCGAGCAGGCGGTCCGCCTCCACCGACAGCGGCTGCGAGCCGTCGAGGTCGACGATCGTCACGTGGTGGCCGCGGAAGCCGTAGTGCACGGCGCCGCTGCCCTCGGCGACCATGAGCGCGACCGCCTCGCCCTGCATCCCGCGCGCCAGGCTCGCCGCCAGCCCGCCGCCGTAGGCGCCGGCGCCCGGGCCGCCCACGACGGGGGAGAAGCGGACGTCGCCGGTGGAGGCGAGCATCGCCCCGCGCCGGGCCAGGACCTCCTGGCCGGGGCGCACCTCGGCCAGGACGACCTTGGAGGTCACCTTCGTGAAGGTCATCAGCGCTCCTCGGGCTGGACGTAGACGACCCCGGAACCCTCGAAGCGCAGCGAGAACGCCTCGCCGGAGTCCTCCCCGAGCAGGTTGCGCCAGGAGACGTCGGTGATGAAGGACTGCCGCAGGTCGCCCACGCAGCCGATGTAGGCGTCCGGGTCGACGACCAGCGGGGTCTGCGGGCCCACGCGCAGGGCGATGGGCGGGCCGCCCAGCGACAGCAGCGCCACCTGGCCGTGGCCGCTCACCGTCGTGGTGAACAGCCCCTGACCGCTGGAGGCGCCCTGCAGGCCGGTGAACGCCACGTCGGTGCGCAGCCCCTCCGACAGGCACAGCAGCCCCTCGGACTCCGCCTTGAGGGTGTCGCCGGCCAGGTCGAGGACGAGGACGTGACCGGCCTCCACGGCGAGGTGGACGCTGCCGCGGCCGGTGATCTCCATCAGCGACAGCGACTCCCCGCTCAGCCGCTGCTTGAAGGCGGCCCGCAGGCCACCACCGCCGCCGGTGCCCGCGTTCTTGAACTGCACCTCGCCCTCGTAGGCGACCATCGAGCCGGTCTGCGCACGCACGGCGGAGCCCTTGCCGCCGTCGAGCTCGACGACGAGGACCCTCGGGGACTCCAGACGCCACGCCATGCGATCAACCTAGCGGGGACCCGCCGCGCGCGACGGGCTCCTGCGCGCAGCGGCCCGCCGGCACGTCGGGCGGGGGCTCAGCCGCGGCGGGGCGGGTCGTCCCGGCGGCGCAGGTAGCGCTCGAACTCGCGCGCGATGGCCTCGCCGGAGGCCTCCGGCAGGTCGGCGGTGTCCTTGGCCTCCTCCAGCTGCTGCACGTACTCGGCGATCTCGGAGTCCTCGCTGGCCAGCTCGTCCACGCCGCGCTCCCAGGCGCGGGCGTCCTCGGGCAGGTCGCCCATCGGCACCGTCACGTCGAGCAGCTCCTCGATGCGGTGCAGCAGCGCGAGCGTCCCCTTCGGCGAGGGCGGCTGGCCCACGTAGTGCGGCACCGCCGCCCACAGCGAGACCGAGGGCATGCCGGCGCCGGAGACGGCGTCGGCGACGACGCCGACGATGCCGGTGGGCCCCTCGTAGCGGGAGGGCTCGATCTGCAGCCGCTCCACGAGCTCGGGGTCGTCGCTGCTGGAGGTCACGGGCAGCGGGCGGGTGTGCGGGACGTCGGCCAGCAGGGCGCCCAGGGTCAGCACCATCGAGGCCCCGGCCGTGCGGGCGTGCTCGACGACCTCGCCCGCGTAGGTGCGCCAGCGCATCGACGGCTCGATGCCGCGCACCAGCAGCACGTCGCGCGGGGAGTCCGGCAGCACCGCGTAGGAGATGCGCGTCGTGGGCCAGGTCAGCACGCGCTTGCCGTCCTCGTCGAAGGAGACGGTCGGGCGGTTGACCTGGAAGTCGTGGTAGAGCTCCGGGTCGAACTCGGCGAGGTCGACGGCGTTCCAGACCTCGTGCAGGTGGGCCACCGCCTGGCTGGCGGCCTCGCCCGCGTCGTTCCACCCTTCGAAGGCCGCGATCACCACGGGATCGCGCAGGACGACCGGCGGTCGCTGCTGGGGGTCGGCAGGCTGCTCAGGCACGGGTCAACCCTAGACTCCGGTGCCGATGACGCCCGACGGCACGACCCCCACGGCCTCCCCGTCCACCTCCGCGCCCGGCCCAGCGGCCCGCGAGCACCCGCTGCCGGCGGCGGTGCTGTGGGACATGGACGGCACGCTGGTCGACACCGAGCCGCACTGGATCGCCGCCGAGACGGCGCTGGTGACCCGCCACGGGGCGAGCTGGGACCACGAGCAGGCGCTGCAGCTGGTGGGCAGCGCGCTGCCGGAGTCCGGGCGGGTGCTGGCCGAGCACCTGCGGGCCGCCGTCGGGGTCCACGTGGACCCCGCGGAGGTGGTCGAGGAGCTGCTGGACGCCGTCGTGGCCGCGGTCAGCGCGGGCGTGGTGTGGCGGCCGGGGGCGCTGGCGCTGCTGCGGGCGCTGGGCGCGGCCGGGGTGCCGTGCGCGCTGGTGACCATGTCGTACCGCAACCTGGCGACGACGGTGGCGGGCATGGTGCCGGGCGCGTTCTCGGTCGTCGTCTCCGGCGACGAGGTGGAGCGCGGCAAGCCGGCGCCGGACCCGTACCTGCGCGCCGCGCAGCTGCTGGGCGTGAGCGCGCAGCGGTGCGTGGCCATCGAGGACTCCCCGACGGGGGTGGCCTCGGCCGAGGCCGCGGGCTGCCGGGTGCTCGCCTGCCCGCACATGGTGCCGATCCCGCCGGCCCCCGGCCGCAGCCGGGTGGCCTCGCTGGCGCAGGTGGACCTGGACGTGCTGGCCCGGGTGGCGGGCGGTCAGCCGGTGGACTCCGTGGGCGCTCCCGACCCGGTGGGCTCCGCGGACCCGGTGGACCCGGCGGGCGGCTGAGCGGCCGCGGAGGGCTCCGCGCGCGGCAGCGGCCGCGGCGGCAGCGGCGGCGGGGTGCCGCCGAAGGAGGGGCACAGGGCCTTGTGGTCGCACCAGGAGCACAGCCGCCCCGGCCGGGGCTGCCAGTCGCCGGTGGCGCGGTTGCGCTCGATCGCCTCCCACAGGGCGCGGACCTTGCGCTCGGTGGCCAGCAGGTCCGCCTCGTCGGGGGCCAGGCGCAGCACGTCGCCGGAGCCGAGGTAGACCAGCTGCAGCTGCCGGGGCACCACCCCGTGCAGCCGCCACAGCACCAGCGCGTAGAAGCGCATCTGGAACAGGGCCTTGGACTCGCGGGCCTCCGAGGGGGCGCGCCCGGTCTTGTAGTCGACCACGCGCAGCTCGCCGGTGGGGGCCACGTCGAGGCGGTCGACGATGCCGCGCAGCAGCAGCCCGTCGCCCAGCGGCACCTGCACGCGCACCTCCCGCCCGGCCGGCTCCAGGCGGGTGGGGTCCTCCAGCTCGAACCAGCGCTCCAGCAGCTTCTCGGCGCTGGTCAGCCAGCGCGCCAGCGCGGCGGCGTCGGTGCCGTCCTCGAAGAGGGCACCCACCCGCGGTTCGCGCTCCAGCAGCGCGCGCCACTGCGGGTCGACCATGGAGCGGGCCTGCTCGCGGGTGCGCTGGTCGGCGGGCAGGTCGAACAGGCGCTCCAGCACGGCGTGGACGAGGGTGCCGCGCACGGCGGCCTCGCTGGGCGCCTCGGGCAGGCGGTCGATGGTGCGGAAGCGGTACAGCAGCGGGCACTGCATGAAGTCCGCGGCGCGCGAGGGCGACAGCGACCCGCCGCTCGGCGCGGGGGCCTCCGGCTCCTCGCCGACGGCGGGGCCGGTGCCGGGGGCGGGACCGGTGCCGGGTGCGGCGGTCGGGGCGGTGCTCGTGCTCACGCGTTCGACGATAGGTCGCTCCTCGGACACCCGCCGGACACCCGGGCGGTCGGGGACCGCGCGGCCGCGCGGGGCCCGGCGGGCGGCCGGGGACCCGGGCCCGCCCGGCGCCTCCTAGGATCAGGTGGTGCCCGACCCGCGAGTGGACGCCGCATGAGCGGCGGGATCCGCCTGGGACGCCCCTTCGGCGTCCCCCTCCTGCTGGCCCCCTCCTGGTTCCTGTTCGCCGCGCTCATCGTGTGGATCTTCGCCCCGGTGGTGCAGGTGCGGGTGCCCGGGGCGGCCTCGTACCTCGTCGCCTTCTCCTACGCGGTGCTGCTGCTGGTCTCCGTCCTGCTGCACGAGGTGGCGCACGCGCTGGCCGCCCAGCGCTCGGGCCTGCGCGTGACCGGGATCGTGCTCAACGTCTGGGGCGGCTTCACCGCCCACGAGGGCAGCACCGGCCCGGGGCGCAGCGCGCTCATCGCCGTCGTCGGCCCCGTCGTCAACGTCGTCATCGCGCTGGCCGCGCACGGCGCGGGGGAGGCGGTGCGCGCCCAGCCGGGCGACGCCGGCGTCGTCGGCCTGCTGCTGGGCGCGCTGACCCTGTCCAACGCGCTGCTGGCCGCCTTCAACCTGCTGCCGGGGCTGCCGCTGGACGGCGGCCACGCGCTGGAGGCGCTGGTCTGGAAGCTGCGCGGTGACCGCCTGGCCGGCACCGTCGCGGCCGGCTGGAGCGGGCGGGTGCTCGCCGTCGTCGTCTTCCTGCTGGCCCTGGGCGGTCCGCGGCTGCTGGGCTGGCAGAGCTCGCTGACCGACGTCGTGTGGGCCGGTCTGGTGGGGGCGCTGCTGTGGCAGGGCGCCTCGCAGGCGCTGCAGCAGGCCCGCGAGCTGCGCCGCGTGCCGCTGCTGTCGGCGCGCGCGCTGCAGCGGCCGGCGATCGGGGTGAACGCCCGCGCCACCGTCGAGGAGGTCGTGCGCTCGGCGCGGGCGGCCATCGACGCCGGCGCCGCGGCCGGCTCCAGCCGCGACCTGGAAGTCGTGCTCGTCACCGACGACGGCCTGCCGGTGGCGGTGGTGGACACCGCCGCGCTGCGCCGGGTGCCCCAGGAGCGGCGCACCTCGCTGGGCGCCGGGGCCACCGCCCGGGCGCTGCCGCCGCGCTCGTGGCTGCCGGAGGACCTCAGCGGCCGGCAGCTGGTGGAGGCGGTCAGCGCCCAGCCCGGCGAGCACGTCGTGGTGGACGCCGCCGGCCGGGTGCGCGGGCTGCTGCACACCGGTGACGTGGTGGCCGCCGTCCGCTCACCCCGCTGACCGCCCACCCGCCACCGCCCGCCACCCGCCCCGCGCGGGCGCGGCGGCCCCGAGCACCTCGTGAACCCCTGACGGAAGGACGTCCGTGACCACCCCCACCCCCCCGCCGACGGGTGCCAGCACCCGCCGTGGACCGCTGCGCGAGGGCGAGCGCGTGCAGCTCACCGACCCCCGCGGGCGGATGCACACCATCACCCTGACCCCCGGCAAGGAGTTCCACACCCACCGCGGCAGGTTCGTGCACGACGACCTCATCGGCCGTCCGGACGCGACGACGATCACCAACTCGGCGGGCGTGGAGTACCTCGTGCTGCGGCCGCTGCTGGCCGACTTCGTGCTCTCGATGCCGCGCGGCGCGGCCGTGGTCTACCCCAAGGACGCCGGGCAGGTCGTGCAGATGGCCGACCTGTTCCCCGGCGCCGTCGTCATCGAGGCCGGGGTCGGCTCGGGCGCGCTGACGATGTCGCTGCTGCGCGCGGTGGGCGACGCGGGGCGGGTGCACTCCTTCGAGCGGCGCGAGGACTTCGCCGACGTCGCCCGCGGCAACGTGGAGACGTTCTTCGGCGGCCCGCACCCGGCGTGGACGCTGCAGGTGGGCGACCTGGTCGAGTCGCTGCCGGGCAGCGGGCTGTCGGCGGCCGACGGCACCGGCGCCGACCGGGCCGTGCTCGACATGCTCGCGCCGTGGGAGTGCCTGGACGCGGTGGCCGACGCCCTCGCGCCCGGCGGGGTCCTCATCTGCTACGTCGCCACGGCCACGCAGCTGTCGCGGGTGGCGGAGGCGGCCCGCGAGTCGGGGCGCTGGACCGAGCCGGAGGCGTGGGAGTCGATGGTGCGCGGCTGGCACCTGGAGGGCCTGGCGGTGCGCCCGCAGCACCGCATGGTCGGGCACACCGGCTTCCTCATCACCACCCGCCGGCTGGCCGACGGGGTGCGCCCGCCGCTGCGCAAGCGCCGGCCCGCGCCGGGGGCGTACCCCACCGACTCCCCGGAGGCCGCCGAGGCGGCCGGGGTGGAGGTGCTGGACGGCACCGAGTTCGGCGACCGGCCGGTCTCGGACCGCAAGGTGCGCAAGGCCGCGCGCGAGGCCGCCCGCGGGGCGCAGGCCTCCGCGGCCGCCGGGCAGCAGGAGGCGGCGGGCGGGCCCGAGGAGGGCTGAGGCGCCCCGCGACCCGGCTCAGCCCGGTCCGGCGCCGGTGGCCACCGGCCGGGCCGGGTCGGCGACCCACTCCGACCACGACCCCGGGTACAGCACGGCGGGGACCCCGGCGACCTCCAGGGCCAGCAGCAGGTGCGCCGCGGTGATCCCGCTGCCGCAGTAGGCGCCCACGGCCGGGCCGGTGCCCGCCTCGCCGGTGCCCGCGTCGCCGGTGCCCACGCCGAGGCGGGCGAAGTGCTCGCGCAGCCGCTGCGGCGGCAGGAAGCGGCCGTCGGCGCCGAGGACGCCGGTGGTGGGGGCGTTGAGCGCGCCGGGCACGTGACCGGCGACGGGGTCGACGGGTTCGCTCTCGCCGCGGTAGCGCTCGGGGGAGCGCGCGTCCAGCAGCACCCCCGAGCGCGCCAGCGCCGCGGCCGCGGCGGCGTCCAGGACGGGCAGCGCTCCCGGGTGGACCTCGACGTCGCCGGGGACCGGGCGCGGCGCCTCGGTGCTCACGGCCGCGCCGGCGGCCCGCCAGGCGGCCAGCCCGCCGTCGAGGACGGCGACGTCGGCCAGGCCCGCCCAGCGCAGCACCCACCAGGCGCGGGCGGCGCTGGTGCCCGGCCCGGCGTCGTAGGCGACGACCCGGCTGCCGGCCGAGACTCCCGCCGCGCGCAAGGTGCGCTGCAGGGCGCCCGCCTCCGGCAGCGGGTGGCGGCCCTCCCCGGGGCCGCGCGGGCGCGAGAGCTGGGTGTCGAGGTCGACGTAGACGGCCCCGGGCAGGTGGCCGCGGGCGTGCTCGGCGGCGCCGGGCGGGCCGCCCAGGCTCCAGCGCACGTCGAGCAGGACGGGCGGGCGGGGGCCGGCGAGCTCGGCCTGCAGGTCGGGCACGGACACCAGGGGGCCAGGCACCGGGGCACCCTAGCCGCCGTAGCATCGCCGGGTGCTGCGCTGGTCCTCGGTCCCCTTCCTGCGCCGCGTGGAACCCTTCGTGCTCGCCGTCCTGGGCGCCGTGGCGGTCGCGGCCGCGCTGCCCGCCGGCGGCGCCGTCGCGACGGGGCTGTCGCGGGGGACCACGCTCGGGGTGGCGGTGCTGTTCCTGCTCTACGGGGCGCGGACGGAACCGGTGCAGGCGCTCGCGGGGCTGCGCGCCTGGCGGCTGCAGGGCGCGGTCGCCGCCACCACCTACCTGCTCTTCCCGCTGCTGGGGCTGCTGCTCGCGCTGAGCGCCGGGCGGGTGCTGGCCGACGGGCTCGCGGCCGGGCTGCTGTTCCTGGCGGTGCTGCCCTCCACGGTGCAGTCGTGCGTGGCGTTCACCGCGCTCGCCGGCGGTGACGTGCCGGCCGCGGTGGTCGGTGCGACCGTCTCCAACCTCGCCGGCACCGTCCTGACCCCGCTGCTGGCCGCGCTGCTGCTCGGCTCCTCCGGTGCGGGCCCGGACGCGGCGGCCCTCGGGCGCATCGTGCTGCAGCTGCTGGTGCCGTTCCTGCTGGGCCTGGTGGCGGGCCGGTGGGTGGGCGGCCGGGTGCGCGCGCACCGCCGGGGGCTGGCGCTGCTGGAGCGCGGGGTGATCGTCGCGGTCGTCTACGCGGCCTTCAGCAGCGGGGTGCGCCAGGGCGTGTGGGAGCAGGTCGGTGCGGGGGAGGTCCTCGTGGTCCTGGGCTGCGCGGCGCTGCTGCTGGCGCTCGTGCTCAGCGCCGCCTGGTGGGTGCCGCGCTGGTGGGGCGCCCCGCGCGCGGACCGGGTGGTGGTGGCGTTCTGCGGCTCGACCAAGTCGCTGGCCACCGGCCTGCCGATGGCGACGGTGCTCTTCCCGGCGCACGTGGTCGGCCTGGTGGCGCTACCGGTCGTCCTCTACCACCCGCTCCAGATCACGGTCTGCTCCTTCCTCGCCGCCCGCCTCGGCCGCGCGCCCGTCGTCCCCTCCGCCCCGCCCGCCGTCCGCCCCGTCGTCCCGCCGTTCCAGGGGTGAGGCGCCGAACTCCACGTGCACCCGCTCGAACCCCTTGTGCCGCTGGGCCTGCGCGAGGCGGGTGTAGGCGCGCTGGTCGCCCTCGGTGAGGGAGACGGCGTCGGTGAAGGGCGTCAGCAGCGCCCGCGGGTACAGCCGCCGCACCCGCACGACGTCCACCTCGACGCAGAGCACCGCGACGCAGGAGGAGACGAAGAGGAAGGCGATGACGCCCAGGACGGCCGTGAAGACCTGGTTGGAGACGCTGGAGCGCTCGCTGACCAGGCCGACGAGGTTGCCGCCGAAGCGCTGCAGGAACTGCCACAGCACGCCCATGAGCACCGCGCCGGGCAGCACGGTGCGCAGGGGCGGGCGGTGGGCGGCCGCCAGCCGGAACGCCATCGTGAAGCCGAGGGCGGCCAGGGCGGTGTAGCCAGCGCGCGTCATCCACTGCAGCAGCGTCCCCTGGGCGCCGATGAGGTCGGCGAGCACGATGTTCAGCACCGTCGTGCCGACGACGAACAGACCCGCGGTGACGATGAGCAGCAGGCTGCGCAGCCGCGAGGCGAAGGGGTTCGGGCGCTCGTTGCGCGGCACCCCCCAGGCGGTGTTCACGGCGTTCTGCAGGGCCAGGCCGATGCCCAGGGCGCCGTAGAGGGCGCCGACGATGCCGATGACCAGCCCGGTGCCGCCACCGCCCAGGCTGCCGGGGGTGCCGATCTCGTCGCGGATGACGGGGATCTGGGTGGCGGCGGACTCCAGGATCGCCTGCTGCGCGCCGGGGTTGCCGGCCAGGACGTAGCCCAGGACCGTGGACAGCAGCAGCAGCAGGGGCACCAGGCTCAGCAGGCCGTAGTAGGTGATGATCGCGGCCAGGTAGGGGCCCTGGTCCTCGTAGAACTTGTAGACCACCGCCAGCGGGTAGCTCACCAGCGGGTGGCGCCGCTGGAAGCCGTCGACGCGCGAGACCCAGGACACGGACCGCATCTCCCACTGCTCGGCGCCAGGCGCTGGAAGGGTAGCGGCGTCCTCGCGGGCCGGCGCGCCGAGGGCCGTCCTCAGGCGGTGCCGGGCCTGCGGCGGTGCAGGCCCCGCGGCGGGGCCGGGTGCCGGAGGGGCCGCGGGGCGTGCGCGGTGCGCCAGGAGCGTTCCAGGGCCCGTGCGATCGGGCGCCGGCGGAGCAGCGCGGGCGGCAGGCACCGGGCCAGGACCACCACCTCCCGCCCGAGGTGGCCGTCGCGGGCGGCGCGGGCCACCAGCGCGGCGGTCGCGCGCAGCGCGCTCGGCAGCGGCCGGCGCAACCAGCACACGAGGAGCGCGTCGCGCTCGCGCACCGCCCGGCGGGCGGGGTCGGGCGGACCGGGCGGGCCGTGCGGGGCCTCGACGTCCTCCAGGTAGCACTGCTGCCAGCCGGCGGTGGCCAGGTCCAGCGACAGCAGGTCCTCCCCGCCGGAGCCGACCAGTTCGTCGAAGCCGCCGACCTGCTCGAAGGCGGCGGCCCGCAGCACGCCGGCGCGGGCGGTGAAGCCGAGGACGGGCGGTCCGGGCAGGGCCGGGTCGTGCCCCAGCGGGGCGGCCGCCATCGCCAGCGAGGCGCGGTCGGTCTCGCCGGAGGGCACGAGGGTGGCGCGGGCGGCGACGAGCCCGAGGGCGGGGTGCGCCTCGAAGGCGGCGACGGCGCGCGGCAGCGCCTGCGGGGCCCACCAGGAGTCGTCGTCGCTGAAGGCGACGTAGCGGGTGCGGGCGCGGCGCACGCCCTCGTTGCGGGCCAGGGCGCCGCGGTCCTCCGGCAGCCGCACCAGCTCCAGCTGCCGGTGGTGGCCGAACTCGGCCTCGACCATCTCCGGGCTGCCGTCGCAGGAGCCGTTGTCGACGACGACGACCGGCGGCCGGCCGGGCAGGTCCACCAGGTGCGACAGGCTGTGGCGCAGCCGATCGCGGTGGTCCGCCGTCGCGACGACGACGGTCACGTCGAGGAGGTCGGGCACGCGGCCATCCTGCTGGCGCGGCCCCGGGTCCGCAGCGGGAGCCCGCGGCGGGGCGCCCCGTCGCCTCAGCGCGGCACCCGCGCGGCCACGAGGTCGAGGGTGCGCTGCCACACCCGGGTGCGCGGGTCGACGACGCTGAAGTGGTCGCCGTCCTCCTCCAGCACCGCCACGTCGTCGCCGGCCGCGCGGGCCGCGGCCGCGTAGCGGCGCGAGGCGTCGAGCAGGTCCGGGTCGTCGCCGCGGCAGCAGACGACGGCGAGGGGGGAGCCCAGCGGCAGCCGCCGCAGCGGCGAGGAGGCCGCGTACACCTGCGGCAGCTGGGCGGGGGAGCCGCCCAGGGCCAGGGCGACGGCGCCCTCGCTGAGGTGGCGGTCGTGGATGCTCTCCAGGTCCAGGCAGCCGGCCAGCGACACCGTCAGCGCCGGCCGCACGGGCGCGGCGGGGCTGGCGGCGAGGTCGGCGGCGAGGCCGGCGGCGAGGTCGGCGGCGAGGCGGACGACGAGCTGGCCGCCGGCGGAGTGGCCCAGCAGGACCACGCGCCCCAGGTCCAGCGGGGCCTCCAGGCCGGCGACGGCCTGCAGCGCGGCCGCCACGTCCGCGGTGGTCGCCTCCCAGTCGTGCTCGTCGGGGCGGCGGTACTCGACGTTGACGGCGGCCCAGCCGCGGTCGGCCAGGTCCACGGCGACGGCGTCCATGAGGTCGCTGGCCCACCGCGAGCGCCAGTAGCCGCCGTGGACGAGCACGGCGACGGGGAACGGCCCGCTGCCGGCGTCGCGGGGCAGGCGCAGCTCCAGGCGCTGGTCCGGGTGCGGGCCGTAGGCCGAGGTGGCGGCCGGGCGGGTGCGGTGGTGGTGCCAGGCGTCGACGCCGAAGCGCAGGCCGCCCAGCCCGCGCGAGCGCACGTGCCGGCGCACGGCGGCGGACGGGTCGTGCGGGCGGGCGTCGACGTCCACGCGCACGACGCTGCGCACCGCGGCGCGCGCGTCCCAGGCGCCGAGGACGTCGTCGAAGGGGGTGGCGTCCGCTGGCAGCACGAGCGGCTCCCCCTCGGCGGCGGCGGCGCGCACGGCGCGCTCGAAGTCGGCGGCGGTGCGGGTGCGCACGAGCTCGCCCGTGCAGCCGTGCGCGGCCAGGGCCCGCTGCAGCAGCTCGTCGGCGGTCTGCGAGCCGGTCAGGACGCCGGGACCGGCGACCGCCGTCAGGTGCCCGCCCGCGGGGGCGGCCGGGGCGGCGGCGGGAGCGGTGCTCACGTGCCGATCTCCGTGCGGACCGCGTACAGCTCGGGGAAGAACGTCAGCTCCAGCGCCTTGGCCAGGAAGCCGACGCCGGAGGAGCCGCCGGTGCCGCGCTTGAACCCGATGGTGCGCTCGACGGTCTTCAGGTGCCGGAAGCGCCACAGCTGGAAGGCGTCCTCCAGGTCCACCAGCTCCTCGCAGGCCTCGTACTCCTCCCAGAAGTCCTCGGCCCGCTCGTAGATCCGCCGCAGCACCGGCACGAGGGCGGGGGTGGAGACGTGGGCGAGGCTGACGTCGCGCTCCAGCAGCTCGGCAGGCACGGCGTGGCCGCGGCGGGCCAGCAGCCGCAGGAACTCGTCGTACAGGCTGGGCGCGCGCAGCAGCTGCTCCAGCTCGGCGTGCGCGGCCGGGTCGTGGGCGAAGACGTCGAGCATCGCCGCGTTCTTGTTGCCCAGGGCGAACTCGACGGCGCGGTACTGGTGGCTCTGGAAGCCCGAGGAGCTGGCCAGGGAGCCGCGGAACTGCGAGTACTCGGTGGGGGTGAGGGTGGCCAGCACCGACCACTGCTCGGTGAGGGTGCGCTGGACGTGCTTGACGCGGGCGATGTTCTTCAGCGCCGGCTTCAGCCGGTCGGCGGCCAGCGCCGCCGTCGCGGCGCGCAGCTCGTGCAGCACCAGCTTCAGCCACAGCTCGCTGGTCTGGTGCTGGACGATGAACAGCAGCTCGTCGTGGTGCTCGGGCACGCTGAGCGGGTGCTGGGCGCTCAGCAGCTCGTCCAGGTGCAGGTAGGCGCCGTAGGACATCTCGCGGGTGAAGTCGGTGACCACGCCCGCCTCCACGGCGCGGACGTTCTCCGCCGCCCCCTGCGCCGGTCCCGGCGCCGGCCGCCCGCTCACCGGGCGCTCCCGGCCACCAGCGCGCGCAGGGCGAGGAAGCCGTCGAGGACCTCGCCGAAGGCGGTGGACAGCGGCGCCAGGCCGATGCGGATGCCGTCGGGGGCGCGGAAGTCGGGGAGCACCCCCTGCCGCCACAGCGCGTCGGTGGCGGCGCGGAAGTCCGCGCCCGAGGTGCCCTCGCGCAGGGTCAGGTGCCCGCCGCGGCGCTGCGCCTCGCGGGGGGTGGCCACCTGCACGCCCAGCGGGACCAGCAGGGCGTCGGCCACCTCCAGGGCGTAGGAGGTCAGCAGCAGCGACTTGGCGCGCACGGCCGCGATCCCGACGCGCTCCAGCTGCTCGGCGCCCACCCGCACCGGCACCATGCCCAGGATCGGCGGGGTGCCGGAGACCAGCTGGCGCACCCCCGGCCCGGGCTCGTAGCCGGCGCCCATCGCGAAGGGGTCGGCGTGCCCCATCCAGCCCTGGACCGGCTGGCGCAGCACGCCGTGGTGGCGGGCGGCGAGGTAGGCGAAGGCCGGGGCGCCGGGGCCGCCGTTGAGGTACTTGTACGTGCAGCCCACCGCCAGGTCCACCCCCCAGGCGTCCAGGGCCAGCTCGACGGAGCCGGTGGAGTGGCTGAGGTCCCACAGCACCAGGGCGCCGGCGTCGTGGACGGCGCGGGTGATCGCCTGCGCGTCGGCCAGGTGCCCGGAGCGGTAGGCGACGTGGCTGAAGGTGGCCAGCGCGGTGCGGGGGCCGAGCGCGGCGCGCACCTGCTCCACCTGCACGCCGGCGGCCGGGTCGGTCTCGATCCAGCGCAGCCGCAGGCCGCGCTCGGCGGCCACGCCCTCGAGCACGAAGCGGTCGGTGGGGAAGTCGTCGGTGTCGCACACGACCTCGTCGCGGCCGGTGGCGGCCGCCGCGTCCACCGCGGCGCGCACCAGCTTGTAGAAGAGCACCGTCGTGGAGTCGGCGACGACGGTCTGCCCGGGGGCCGCGCCGAGGGCGGCGCGGCCGATCAGGTCGCCCAGCTCGGTCGGCCAGTCCATCCAGCCGCCCGCCGCCGCACCGCTGCCGGCGAGCGCGGTGGTGGCGTCGGTGCCGGCGGCGCTGCCGGGGCCGGCGGTCCAGCCGCGGATGAGCTGCCCGCCCCACTGCTCGCGCACGAAGGCCTCGACCGCGTCGGCGGTGGCCTTCAGCGGGCGGCCGAGGGAGTTGCCGTCCAGGTAGGCGCTCACCCCGGGCGCGGCCTCCAGCAGGAACCGCTCGCGCTCGGGCGCCAGCGGGTCCTCGGCGTCCAGCCGGGCGGCCCGCCGCCGCAGCGCCGCCACGGCGTCCCGGGTGGTGTCCTCGCGGTCGGGAGCGGCGGTGTCGGGCATGGCGGGAGTGTAGGGACACCCGGAGGTCACGAACCGAACACCGAGCGGAGTCGGTCGGCAACGCGCCGACACCGATCCACCGCGCGATGTCCGGCGTGCGGGTTAGGGTCGAGCGCATCCACCGCCCGTCCGGCACGACCGGCCGAGCACAGAGGGGAGATGCGCCATGACGGAGCCCCAGCGCCGCTTCGGTGGCGGAGGTGAGCGGGACGCCCGCCACCTCGCCGCGCTCGAGGAGCAGCTCGGAGCCGCCCGGACCCGACTCGCCCAGGTCAGCGCCCAGAACGACCGCCTCGCCACCACGCTGCGGGAGGCGCGCGACCAGATCGTCTCGCTGAAGGCGGAGGTGGACCGGCTCGGTCAACCCCCCGCCCAGTACGCCACGTTCCTGCAGGCAGCCGACGACGGCAGCGCGGACATCGTCTCCGCCGGCCGGCGCATGCGGGTCGCGGTCAGCCCGGCCGTCGACCTCGGCGCGCTGCGCCCGGGCCAGGACGTCATGGTCAACGAGGCGATGAACGTCGTGGCGGCCTTCGACTACGAGCGCACCGGCGAGCTGGCCACGGTCAAGGAGCTGCTGGAGGACGGGCGGGCGCTCGTGCTCGCCCGCGCCGACGAGGAGCGCGTGGTCCGCCTGGCCGGGCCGCTGGCGGACGGGCCGCTGCGGGTGGGCGACTCCCTGACGATCGACACCCGCTCCGGCTTCGCCTTCGAGCGCATCCCCAAGGCCGAGGTCGAGGAGCTGGTCCTCGAGGAGGTCCCGGACATCGACTACGAGGACATCGGCGGCCTGGGCCCGCAGATCGAGGCCATCCGCGACGCCGTCGAGCTGCCCTTCCTGCACGCGGACCTGTTCCGCGAGCACGGGCTGCGCCCGCCCAAGGGCATCCTGCTGTACGGCCCGCCCGGCTGCGGCAAGACGCTCATCGCCAAGGCCGTCGCGAACTCCCTGGCCAAGAAGGCCGCCGAGCTGCGCGGGCAGACGCAGGCCAAGAGCTACTTCCTCAACATCAAGGGCCCGGAGCTGCTCAACAAGTACGTCGGCGAGACCGAGCGGCACATCCGGCTGATCTTCGCCCGCGCCCGCGAGAAGGCCAGCGGCGGCACCCCCGTCGTCGTCTTCTTCGACGAGATGGAGTCGCTGTTCCGCACCCGCGGCTCCGGCGTCAGCTCCGACGTGGAGACGACGATCGTGCCGCAGCTGCTCAGCGAGCTGGACGGCGTGGAGCGGCTGGAGAACGTCATCGTCATCGGCGCCTCCAACCGCGAGGACATGATCGACCCGGCGATCCTGCGCCCGGGCCGCCTGGACGTGAAGATCAAGATCGAGCGCCCGGACGCCGAGAGCGCCGGCCAGATCTTCGCCAAGTACCTCACCGCCGACCTGCCGCTGCACGCCGACGACCTGGCGGTCAACGGGGGCAGCGCGCAGGCCGCCGTCGACGCGATGATCCAGGCCACGGTGGAGCGCATGTACACCGAGAGCCCGGAGAACGAGTTCCTCGAGGTCACCTACGCCGGCGGTGACAAGGAGGTCCTGTACTACAAGGACTTCAACTCCGGCGCGATGATCCAGAACATCGTCGACCGCGCCAAGAAGATGGCCATCAAGGACCTGCTGACCCTGCAGCAGCGGGGTCTGCGCGTCGAGCACCTCATGAGCGCGTGCGTCGACGAGTTCAAGGAGAACGAGGACCTGCCCAACACCACCAACCCCGACGACTGGGCCCGCATCTCCGGCAAGAAGGGCGAGCGGATCGTCTTCATCCGCACCCTCATGCAGGGCAAGAAGGGCACCGAGGCGGGACGCTCCATCGACACCGTCGCCAACACCGGCCAGTACCTGTGAGCGCAGGCCGGCGCCGCTGAGGCGCCGG